>DJSP01000114.1 GCA_002438065.1 Caryophanales bacterium UBA6331
CTTCTAGTATTTTTTAATAGTTCTTCAGCCATTTTATTATTTCCTAATTGTCCAGCACTATCACCATCTAAACAACAATGTAAATTTTTAAAATTATAACTATTTAATAATTTTACTTGTACTTCAGATATACTTGAACCATATATACTACCAACATCATACCCACCACGTATAGCATCAAAAGCACCTTCAACTAAATAAAAATTTTTTTGCCCTTTAGTTTGATTATGTAAATTAAATACTATATTTGTTTTATCAACATTTTTTGGATTACTATATTTATTTTTTGCACCTATATAACTTCTACCTTGATAAAAATCAGTCCATTTACCAATTAATAAATTTGGAATCATTATTCTTCCTAAATGATCACCCATTCCATTCATTAAATTATAATAGTCAATTTGTTCATCTGTTATTCCTCTATCATGTAAATATTCATATCCCAAACTATCTTTTGTTAATTTATAAACATCTCTTAACTCAATTAATTCCGGTGTAGGTATTTCATTTTTATCATCTTCATTCATATTAAAATATTCAAATAAAAATGGAATTATTTTTTCACTATTTGAATTATTATATTTAAATACAACAACTTTAGTATGACACTTAAAACAAAAACCAAGACCTGATCTACAATTTATTCCGAATTTATGATCGTTATCTACTTTACCACGTTTCTCTTCACAAAATGGACAATTATACATCATATCACCTTTAGATGTTATAATATAATCAGTTCCATATTTATTTTCAATTTTTTCAATATTTATTCTTTCTAATTCATTAAATTTATTAATATCTACATTCATATTTATTCACTCATTAAAATTAATTATTCTTACAATTAATATAATAAGTATTATACACAAATGTTATTTAAAAAGTAATTATAGTATTAATTTGTCTATCTTCAGCAGTTCTCATTCTTTCATGATTATTATATTTAAAATATGCAGAGCCACCACCATCTAATTTAAGTAAATATTTAAATCCAAAATCTTTAACTGCATCTTGAATCATTTTTAATCCATTATTACCACTTGATGTATTAGCAAAATGAAAATAATATAAATTTTTATCATCAGTTAATTTAATACCAAGAAAGCCATGCATAGTAGCTCTCATTGTACCGGTATCCCAACCTTCATTAGTAATATCTTTCATTTTCTGATTTACGCCATGAGATATAATTGGAACACCTGATATTGCATATTTATATTCTTTCAATTCTTTATAATTATTAAGTTTTCTACATTCTACCATAGAATCTTTTATACATATAGTAGACACTGCTTTATTTCTAAATTCACTAGATGCATTTTGATTAGCTACAAAATATAATTTATTGTTAACAATAGGTCTTTCTTTTAAATATGTTGTAGCTACATAATATACTGTATTTAAATCTATGTCACAAACAACATTAGCAACAGGTAACGTAAAATATACACCATTTTCTTCAAATCCTGCAAAATATCCAGCATTAGCATAAGTATCTAAATTAGATAATGTTTTTCTTTTATCAAAATATATTATCTTAAAAGTATCAATAGGAATTTTATATATTGACAATCCATTATGATTTATAATTTTAGAATCAACTTTAGGATTCAATTTATTATGATACCTTTTAATAATATCAATTACATAATTAATATTAACATCTTCTTTTTTATCAAAAACATTGGACCAATATTCTATATCAGATGTAATTCCATCTGCTTCTAAAAGCTTAGCAGTTTCATTGTAATTAACAGGATATATAATATTGCCATTAGAATCAAATACTTTATATCCTTCATTTATTAATTTATTAGTACAATTTTTAATTGCTTCACTTTTAATAGTATATGCTCCTTTTTGAGTTTTATCCCATTTACCGTTATTCCATTCCTTTTTTATCTTATAGTAATCAGCCATATTAAATTAACTCCTTTATGATTTTTATTTTATGTTTTCCCATTCTTTAAATTTAATTTCCAATTCTTTAGGATTTGTATTTTTTAAAATATCTTCAGGATTTGTTATTCCTAAAACTTTTTTATATTTAACCATCCTTTCTCTAAATTGTCTACTTAACATTTTATCTTCTGAATCACTAAAATCAATTATGTATGCAAACTTTCCAGTTTTAGATCTTCTAAGACATCTACCTACTGATTGTAAACAAGTTCTATCAGCTTTACCACCTTGAGCTAATATACAAACATCAACTCTTGAAAGATCTATTCCTTCTTGAATAGCACTAGATCCAACTATTATTTTTATCTTTTCTTTATCAAATAGTTGTAAAGTATTATTCCATTCTTTTTCTATTCTACCTGTTTTTCTATTACACTTTTCATAAGTTTGTCCACCAAAACAAGTTCTAGCTAAATCACCGTATCCAAGATCATATATTTTTTTTAATATTTCTCTACCCCAATCAAGTACATTCATTAATATAATTACTTTATAGCCATATTTAGCAAATACAATAGCTGACTTAGCAATTAATGTAGTTCTTATATTTGATTGTAATCTAATCTTTCTAACATTATGCCAATTATAATCAATAGTTTCTTCTGGCATTAATTCGTTTGCTTTATTATCCATAATTATTAATTTTGGTTGTGCTAACTGATCTTTTTTAATTAATTCTTTACCAGGTACTTTCATTATAATTGGGCCACATGCTCCAATTCTTCTTAACTCTTCATAATTAAAATCATCTATATTAGTTCCATTAACATGATAATGTGATAAGAATGTAGCTGATAGTCCAATTGAATACATTAAATTTGACATATAACTAGTTGGAGTGGAAAATGTGAGCGATTGGCTATGATGACATTCATCCACAAATTGAACTTCAACTTTATCTAATAATTTTTTATCTTTAGATAAATCATTACATAAACTTTTTGGATGTGCTAAATTTACTTTACCTTTAAATATCATTCGAGTTTCTCTATAATCATTGACTGGAATCTTATATTGTTTAAATCTTTTCTTAATACCTTTTAATAATTCTACAGTCGGTTCTAATATTAATATTGTTGGATATTTTCCATCGTTTAATTCTTTTAATATTTGTGATGATGCACACATTAATTCTGTTTTACCAAAACCAGTACCAGCTTGTATAGTTCCTCGTTTATATCTAAAAATTTGTTTAAGACATTCTAATTGATTATCATACAATTCTATTCCTGGTAATATTGTTCTATATTTCTGAATATTATCTACAACATCTATAGTATTCATAATAGGATGATTTTTAATACCACAATATTCTACATGAGAATTTTTAAATAAGTATTTTATGTATTTATAAATGCCGTATGGAGCATATAAATTATTTTCATCAATATCATATAAATATTTAGTTACACTTTGAGTTTTATTTACTGTTTTTCTTCTACCTAATTCAGGATCATATTGTTTTGTTACAACTAATTCTTTTTCAACTAATGTTAATAAATCTTTAGTAGCATTAAATGCAGGATCATCTCTTGAAATAACTATTCTATTACATACATTTAATTTAATACTCATTTTTAAAATCACCACTCAATCTTCAATTAAAACCTAATTATATTATAATTATATCATAAAATCATTAAAATGTATAT
>DJSP01000030.1 GCA_002438065.1 Caryophanales bacterium UBA6331
CCTTATCTGGGCGCACAATTGTAATCTTGTTTTAGTTCCATTTTGTTTTACTACTTAAATACGCTTTAAATTATTATTTAAAATATATCAATTGGTCTATTCCCAAAAAACTTCACAGTGGAGTTTTTTTGGAATAGAGTGCTATACATTAAATCTAAAGTAAACAATATCACCATCTTTCATTAGATAATCTTTTCCTTCTAAACGCATTTTACCAGCTTCTTTAACTTTTAATTCGCTACCATATTCTTTTAAATCTTCAAATGACATTACTTCTGCTTTGATGAATCCTCTTTGAAAATCAGAGTGAATAATTCCTGCACATTCAGGAGCTTTCATTCCTTTTCTAAATGTCCAGGCACGGCATTCATCTTTACCAGATGTAAAGAATGTTTGAAGTCCAAGTAAATCGTAAGTGGCATAAATTAACTTATCTAAACCACTATTTGAAATACCTATTTCTTCTAAGAATGCTTTCTTATCATCATCGTTCATTTCAGCTAGTTCTGATTCCATTTTGGCACTTACTACTATTACTGAAGAATTTTCATTAGATGCATATTCTCTAACTTTATCAGTGTACTGGTTATGACCAATGATGGCATCGTCTTCACTTACATTAGCCATATAAATTATTGGTTTTAATGTGATTAAACAAAATGATTTTAATAATAACAGTTCATCTTCATTTAAATCTACTCTTCTTAATGATTTATTTTGAAGTAGGGATTCTTCACATTTTCTTAGAGTTCCTAATTCAAATAAATCTTTTTTATCTTTACTTGATTCACATTTTTTAGCAATTTTATTAATTCTATTTTGAATTATTTCCAAGTCTGACATTATTAATTCAACATTTATTATTTCGATATCTCTAATAGGATCTACTCCACCTTCAACATGGATTATATCAGAGTTTTCAAAGCATCTTACTACTTCTACAATAGCATCTACTTCTCTAATATGAGATAAGAATTTATTACCTAATCCTTCACCTTTTGATGCACCTTTAACTAGTCCTGCTATATCTGTAAATTCATAAGTTGTTGGGACTGTTCTTTCGGGCATATACATATTTTCTAAAAATTCCAAACGATAATCGGGTACTGTTACTACACCAACGTTAGGATCAATAGTTGCAAATGGATAATTAGCTGCTAAAATATTTTTTTTAGTTATAGCGTTAAATAATGTACTTTTTCCTACGTTAGGCAATCCGACGATTCCTGCTTTTAACATATTATCTCTTCTTTCTTTTTTTCTTAATTTTTTTTGATGATATAATTTCTTTTTTAACTGCTTCTAAGGTTGTCGTTAATTTTAGCAGTCCTACTTCTTCTTCACCTATTGGTATAATACCAAATTTTTAAAAATATAAAAAGCACTTTGTATTATTTACAGTGCTTTAACTTGCTTTTTTACTTAAATTGATTGTTACAGTGTACTCCTTAGTTCCTCTTATGTATGTACATTTTACTTTATCACCTACTGAATACATATATAAATAATATTTTAGGTATGATGAATTTTTTATTTCATAATCGCCAAATTTTATAATAACATCGCCTTTTTCTAATCCAGCTTTTTCAGCAGCAGAACCTTTTTGGGTATATCCTATAACAGCTCCTGATGTAATTGAGTCATCAATACTAAATCCATATTGTGCTTTCATAACTAAGGTATCAGTTGTATCTAATGTTCCAACTCCTAGGACTGGTCGTTCTATTTTACCATTTTCAATTAGTTTTTCAGCATATTTAACTGCATCTTCTATAGGGATTGCAAAGCCCATGCCTTCAACACCACTACTTATTAATTTCATGTTGGTAATTCCAATAACTTCTCCATTTGAATTGGCAATTGGTCCACCTGAATTTCCAGAGTTAATTGCGGCATCTGTTTGCATAACTTTCATTACCCATTTATCTGATGAAGTATTACTACTTTGACTTATTTCAACTAAACGGTCTTTACCTGATAAAATTCCTCTTGTAACTGTCCATGAATATTCAGTATCAAGTGGAGCTCCAATTGTAAATAATGTATCTCCTAATCTAGCATCTTGATATGAACCTATTTCAGCAACTTGAATTATATTTTCTTTATTAACTGATAATACGGCTATATCTGAATAAGTATCGCTTCCTACTATTTCAGCATCATATGTTTTATTATTAGTAAATATTAATTTAACTGATGTAGCACCTGATACTACATGAGCGTTAGTTAAAATATATGCTTTATCTCCATCTGTTTTATATACAAAACCAGTTCCTGATGATGCAAGAGTGTTCTTTTGATAATTTTGAACAACAACTACTGCATCATATAATTTTTCAACTGCATCCGCAATTCCTTTTTCATTTACTGTTACTTCTTTTTCTGATTTATTTATAATGGTTTGATTAAACAATCCTTTTTTACTAATTAAATAGTATGTTCCGATTGAACCAATGACAAAACATAATATCATTAATATTACAACTATTATTCTATTTTTTTCTTTCATTTTTTAATCCTTTCTTAATATCTTATTATTTCTTTATAATTAACTGGTAATCCCATAGTATCTAATACTTTTTTAATATCAATTGTGTGTAAGCGTCCGGCTAGTACATCTATTTCATAACTAAGTTCACTTATAAATAATCTAAATTGATCTTTAGCAAGTAATTGTTTTAAAATTATTACAAGTGCTAATATATCATTCTTACCATAAATATATTCACCATTTTGAATAGGAATATCCAAATAACTATGAATGCCATTGTCATCAATCATTTTTTGAGTACGATGATTAAAAACAATATCTTCATGAGCACATAAATTGCGATAGTTTGCTAAAATTGGTAGATAGGTAATTAAATCATCTTTGGATATATTATAAATATCAGCAATGGCTTCTTGGTCAGATTCTTTCATGATGGTAAATAATTCACTTACGATACCAAATGATAGCACTTTTACAACAACCCATAAAGGAATATAACCATAGTTTTTAATATAGTGCATTGTTGCTTGGTGTTGTCCACCATTAATTCTGATTTGCCGTTTCATTTTTCTTATTAAATCGTTTATTTGTCTTTGCTTTTCTGGATTTCTAGTGAAGTTTGTTGCTTTTAAATAATCTTTTTCTTTATAACCATATTCTTTTGATAATTGATATGAAAAAATACTTTTCATATTATTTTCTACTACAAGTAAGTTTTTAAATAATATATTTCTTACTTGTCTATCAAAATTAAATAAGGCAATGATTTCTTTAAAATTTGTTCCGTCTTGATAATTCCTATCACTACCATTTTTTAGAAATAAATGTCTATAACCATTAATAAAAAAGTAATTTTCTCTTATTAAGGTTTCTTTTGCAAAATCAATGTCATCTATTATCATACCTCTTTCTTGCAAAATTGATACTTGTTCATCGATTGTTTTAAAGACTTTTGTTTTCACACTTGCACTCCTCTACTTTGAAAAGTATATCACATTTCGCAATATTATAGTACTAAGTTAATATGAAAAAAATGTGAAATTACGAAAAATATGTAATTATTCCTTCGGTTATTATTTTAGCTAGTTCAGTTTGATATGTATTAGTTTGTAGTTTAGATCTTTCGTAGTCGTTGGATAAAAAGCCACATTCTATTAATATTCCTTTTTTATTTAATAATTTATACATATAGGTATTGTTAATCGTTTTAATTTTGCGATTATTTTTAGTATATTTATTTAAAGTATTTTGGATGTTTTCGGCTAATTTCTTATTATCTTTTACATAGAATACTTGAGGGCCTTTATATTTTTCGTTTTGATAAATATTTTGATGAATAGATATATATAGATCTGCATTAGAATTATTTATTAATTTAATGCGATTATCAAAATCACTTTTTTTACGATATAGAGCATTAGGGTTACTGATGTCGTTATCATCTTTTCTGGTTAAATAAACTGTTGCTCCCGCATTTGTAAGAGTTTCTTTTAATTTATATACTATTTGCAAGTTGATATCTTTTTCGTTAACATTTTTTACTGTTGCTCCTTTATCAACGCCACCATGACCAGCATCTAAATAAATTATTTTGCCAAGTAAAGGAAATGTTAAGTTGCTAGCATTAACATTAAAAATAGAAATTGTTATTATAGAAAATATAAGTAAAATTAATGAAAATTTTATAAGTTTATTTATTGTTATCACCTATAAATTATATGCTATTGATGATGAATCACTACTTATCTTATTTTAAACGGTATGTTCTACCTTGACTTACTTCTTGGGAGTATTCATTTACATATTCATCTTCATAATTCATACGTGAATCTATATCTACCATTTTATCAATTTCTAATACTTGTTTTTTTATTAATACGATAGGTATTTGTAATCTTTGACTTTCATATATATCATTTTTACTTATCTCATCTATTGAAACAATAAAATCTGGTTTTTTGGCAATAAATTCATCTTCTGATTCATTATCTTTAGAATTTATTATTTGAATCTCACTGTACCATGTACATCCATTAGATAATTCTTCAACAGTCATTATCCGATTAATCTTTATTTTGGGATGAATTACTTTTTCATTTAAATCATAACTATAGGAATCCCTTTCATGAACATGGAGAATTTTTTTTGTATCTAAATAATTATAACCATATAAAGTAGTTGTACCATTACAAAATACATTGGTATTATCATTAGAAATAATTGAATAACAGTTTCTTCTAGTAGTTGTTTTTTCTTGATGATTTTCTTCTCCTCTAATTAACATAAAAAATTCATTATTTCTTAAATCATATATTTGAGTTTTATATTTTAAACTTAATAATCTATTTGGAGTAAATTTTATATAATTAAATAATTTACTATTAATTAATTCATAGGATTTATCTTTTAACATTCTTAAATCTTCATAGAACATCAAATTAATATTCTTATCTTTGCACTCATAATATAGTTTAATTTTATCTTCATTAGTTATTTTATCTATGTTAGTAATTAATTTATAAAATTTTTGTTTTTCAATATTAAGTATTTGCTCAGAAGAAGATAATTTACTGTTAAATCTAAACATTTCTTTAATATTATAAAATACGTTATAAATATTATCTTGAAATAAAGCATCAATAATAATTTCACTTAGTTTTTTACTTGTTAATAGTTTGTACTCTTCAAATATTTTAGAATCTTTTTTCTTTAGATATTCTTTATAAATACTTTTAGCATTATAATCTAAAATATAACTATTAAAATTTATTTCATTATTTAATTTATTTGTTGCGTTAATTATATTTACATAATCATTAAACATATTATATTCTTGATTATAACTATTAATTAATTCTTCATAATATTTTTTTAATTGATATTCTATTGGCTCTGGTAAGTTTTTTCTTTCAACATTATTAATGTTTGCTCTAAAGGATATTAAACTTTTTTCTTTTAACATATCAAAAAACTTGTTATCATTAAGAACTCTAGTTGGAAAAATAACATCAGTAGTGAGCAATCTTTTAATATTTATTTTGGTAAAAAGATAAGTCGTTCTTTTATCAGTTTTTAATAAATAGTTAATAGACTCACTACTAAAGTTATCTGCTATTAACACTAATATATTATCATCTAATTTGGCATCTATTAATTTTTTTTGAATATCATCAGATAAAAATGTTATAAAATAATATAAATATTTTTTAGTTTTTAATTCATATAACTTTAATATAACTTTTACAATTAAATCATAATCTAAATAGGAAAATGCTTTTTTATAAAATGTTACGTCTTTAAAGAATTCTAGAAATAATTCATCATTTGTTAAAAGATAATTAATCAGATCAAGTGCCTCTTTTTTATCCATACAGAGATATTTAAATACTTTATACTTTTCGATTTCATTATCATTGTATACTTCATTTATTGTTTTTTTATCTAGTAATGATACTATTTCTACAATTGTTAATTTTTTTTTTAATTTTGTTAGGTCTTTATAATCGCAATATTGCTCTAATATATAATATTTTAGTTTTTCTTTAATTAAAGGATTCTTTATTATTAATTCTCGATCTTTTACATTTAATTTGTTTATTTTAAGAATTAGTTCATAAGGAGTAATTGTATTTAAATTATTTAAAATTTTGTCTAAATCTAATATATTAGATGTTTCGATATTTTTTGTTACTGAAACATCAACTGTTTTTTCTTTTGATTTAAAAAATATTTTTAATAATTTTGATATATTCATTGTACCTCCTATTTCAATTATATTTTCTCATAAATTTTTCTATATTCCTAGAAGTAATTTTGCAACATAAAAGTAGATAAGTAAGCTACATGCATCAACAATTGTTGTAATAAAGGGACTTGCCATAACAGCTGGATCGAATTTTAATTTTTTAGCAATCATGGGAAGGGTGCAACCAATTAATTTAGCAAGTATGATTGTAAATATAAGGGTTGTACAGACAGTTGCAGATACAAGCATTGGTGTTCGATCAATTACAATAAGTTTAATAAAGTTACATAATGTGAGGGTAACTGAACATAAAATGGCAACACGAGATTCTTTCCACATTACTTTGAAGATATCTTTAAACTCAATATCATTTAGTGATAGGGCACGAATAACACTAACGCTTGATTGGCTTCCAGCATTTCCTCCCGTGTCCATAAGCATTGGTATAAAAGCGGTAAGAATAGTATATGCTTTTAATTCTTCTTCAAAGTTTTCAATTATTTTTCCTGTAAAGGTGGCAGAAATCATTAATAGAAGTAGCCAAGGCATTCTTGCTTTATATGTTTCTAAAATTGTTGTTTGATCGTAAGGCTTTTCACTTGGGGTAATAGCGGCCATCTTTTCCATATCTTCAGTTGCTTCCTCTTCGATAATATCAACTGCATCATCAATAGTTATAATACCTACTAAACGATTTTCTAAATCAACTACTGGTAAAACAGAATAGTCATAATCTTGGAAATACTTAGCAACTTCTTCTTGATCCATTAAAGTTGTAATAGAGTGCTCACATTCTTCCATGATATCATCAATTAACATTTCAGGATCATTTATAAGTAAATCTTTAATCGAGATGCGACCGAGAAGTTTACGTTCATTATCAGTTACAAAACAAGCATCAAATGAAGCAAATTCATCTTTTTGTTTTCTAATTCTAGCAATTGATTCTTTAATAGTTAATCCTTTTTTTAGATGGATATATTCTACTGCCATTAAAGAACCTGCTGAATTTTCAGGATATTTAAGTAAACGATTGATATCATTTCTAGTATCTTTATCAACGTTTGATAAAAGTGATTGAACCATTACGGCTGGCATTTCATCAAATAGGTCGGCTGCGTCATCGGTAAACATATCTTCAATTATTTGGGTTGCTTCTTTTTTAGATAATAAATTTATTAGGTGCTTTTGAGTTTCATCTTCTAAATTAACAAATACGTCGGTTGCAATTGTTTTAGGAAGTAATCTAAATACTTTAATCATTTCATCTTCTTCTAATTCTTCTAAGAATTCAGCTATATCATGTTCATTCATATCAATTAAAATATTTTTTAATT
Organism: Caryophanales bacterium UBA6331; assembly: GCA_002438065.1. Taxonomy (GTDB): domain Bacteria; phylum Bacillota_I; class Bacilli_A; order RF39; family UBA660; genus CAG-533. The sequence continues at coordinate 7,574 of DJSP01000030.1, forward strand.
CTTTTAGGTTATTGCCATCTAATAATTCTTTTAATTTTTTCATTTGAATCACTCCTTCTTTTTCCGTAAATTAATTTACCATTATAAATTAAAAAAAGAAAGACATTTTTATTATTTTGTCTTCCTTATAAGTTATTTATTTTTTAGAAATTGTTACATTTTTATTTATTGCTTCATAATTGTCTATTATAAATATGAAAGCATTTTGATCTATTAAACTTATGCCTTCTTTTAAACGATAATAATCTTTTGTATCTATAACTGACATTATAATTTTATTTTTATTATTTGAATAGCCACCTTTTACGTTAAATTCGGTGTAATCTTGCTTTAATTCATTTAGTAAATATTCTTTTATTTCTTTTTCTTTGGTTGTAATTATAAAAAACGTCTTTGAATTTGAAATACCTATTTTAGATTTAGTTGACATGTATGTTATTAAAAATATAACAATTATTGAATATATAGCAGTTTCAAATCCGTATGCTAGAAATGTTATCAAAATGATTAATATATCTACAATTATAGATATTTCTTTATTTTTTTTGGTACGATAATTGTTAACTACTTCGTCTAAAATGGTAAATCCACCAATGTGATAATTTTCTTTGTGTATTAAACTGTAACCTAATCCGGTTAAATAAGCGCCACTTATAACTAATACTATTTGATCAATTGTTGCAACATCTATTTTGCTAGTAAAATAAAATGATATATATATTATTATTGGAATTAGAAAGCTTGTTAGGGCATATTTTTTGCATTTATCATATCCAATTGTTATTAAACCAAAAAATAATAATAAAATATTAATTGCTAATATGGTAATTCCAGGGTTATAAGGAAAAACATTGTATAATATTTCACTTATTCCAAAAATAGATGTAGATATGATGTTATTTGGTAAAAAGAAAATATTATAAGTTAAGGCGATAATTAAACTTCCTAAAATTATATTTAAATATTTTTTCATTTTTCCTCCTTTAAGTAACTTTCCATAAATCCGATGATATTACCATTAAGAACTCCATCGGCATTATAATCTTCATAATTAGTTCTTACGTCTTTTACTAATTTATATGGTTCTAAGGTATAGTTTCTTATTTGACTGCCAAACTCGATATTTAAGTGATTTTTTAAATTATCAATATTTTGTTCATGATTTTTTTCCATTAATGAGATTAATTTACTTGTTAGGATATTCATGGCGATTTCTTTATTTTTTATTTGACTTCTTTCATTTTGGCATGTTACTACAATTCCTGTTGGAATATGTGTGATTCGAACAGCTGAATCAGTGGTATTTACTCCTTGTCCACCTTTTCCACTTGAACGATAGACATCTACTCTGATATCATCTGGCTTTATTTCTATTTCTTTATTTTGTTTTATAACAGGAATGATTGATACAGCGGCAAATGAGGTATGACGTCTTGAATTGGAATCAAAAGGGCTTATTCTAACTAAACGATGAACTCCTTGTTCGCTTTTGAAATATCCGTATGGATAATAGCCATCTATTTTTAAGGTTACTGAATTAATACCTGCTTCAGCATTTTTTTGTAAATCTAAAACTTCATATTTGTAATTATTTTTATCACAAAACATTTCATACATTCTAAGCAACATATTTGCCCAATCGTGGGCTTCGGTTCCCCCAGCTCCGGGATGAATTTCAAGATAACATGGTAAGTCATCATATTTTCCATTCAAATAAGTTTCTATTTCTAATATTTCAATTTGTTGTTTAATATTATCTAAATTATTTTCTATTTCTTTAACTTCGTTATCATCTTCAGTTAATAAATCTAATAGTTCAATATTTGTTAATATGTGATTTAATAATTCTTGGTACTTAGTTGTACTTTTCTTTAAATTTTGAAGTTTTACATTTAACTCATTTATTTTGTTAAGAACTTGATAGTTTTCTTCTTTTTGAAGTTCTAATTCAGTATTTTTTATTTCATTTAATTTAGAATCAATGTCAAAGTGACCTCCCGATTTGATTTAAATTATTTTTTAGTTGATTATATTCTTCTTTTAATTTAGAAAGTTCCATATTATCACCAATTAAAGTATATATTTTTTTTGGAAAAAAAACAAGAATATTTGTATTCTTGCAGTAAAATAGAATAAATTTT
>DJSP01000109.1 GCA_002438065.1 Caryophanales bacterium UBA6331
CCAATTTTTCGAAACGGTCAACATAAAAATTAACACCTTTTATATTTCTTTTTAAAAAACCTTTATAATTCTTCTGCATTAACTGTTGCGCCACCATCACACATATCTGTATTATTTTTTATGGCTACCTTAACTAATTCTTCCATAATTCCTCCTAACTTTTCCTATATTATAATATAAAAAAATTTGTTATTCAACATTAAATTTCTTTAATTTGCGGTATTTTACAAATATTAAGTTATATTTTTAATAATTTATTTAATATTATTTGTTAAATCTAATTTTTTACATAAAAATTAAGTTTTATTGCACACCAACATTGAACATCGTTAGATGTTCATTTTATAGTTTTAAGTTTCTTCAATCTTTATAGTTTAAAAGACAGTTGTTTATATTTTTCTCTTATCTCTATTTCTTGCCATTCTTTAATGCCTGTATGTGCAGATGCTAGTATATTTTTTATTCCTCTTGCAAACTGACTCATCCATACTATGATCTTTCCTCTTAATGATTTACTTGATTCTACTATTTTTATACTTAGCAGTTTTTTATTTACTTCTTCTGCTAATAAACTAATATGTCCTAAATGTATTGTTAAAAATAAATTAAGATTATTTATTTCCTTTAATGTTCTTAAACTTATATTCTCAAATTCATATTCTTGTTTTTTTGCTCTAAAATATTCTTCAATACGCCATCTTGAAAAATACAATCTTACTACCTTTATTAAATCTTCTTTATTATGAATTTCTCTATTCGTAAGAAGTATTAATGGTCTTTCTTCACTTAACCCATAACAAAATACTAATTCATAATCTTTATTATTATATGGCAGTGTAACTTTGGTGTGTGATACATATACTTCATATTCTTCATTATCATCAAACCATAGTGTCATTCTTATTTTTCCTTTTCTTTTTAGGGCTTCTTCATATGCATTTTTCTATTTTCCTTTAAATAAGAACACTCTTCGATCATTCATTCTTATAATAAAATAATTGTCATTCATATAGTCGATTATTTTATTATCATCATAACCTCTATCAAAAACTCCAGTAAATTTTCTTCCTATTACATTTTTTACTGCGTCTATACTTTTCATTGTATATTCATTCATACTTTTAATTTCTTTAGTTTTACATGAATATATTTTGCTATATACACTTATTGGTTGTTTTTCTTTTTCATTTAAAATTACTGATTCGCAAACGTGATATCCTTTTGTAATCTTTTTATCTAAATTAGATGCACCAATTACATCATCTAGATCTTCAAATTTTTTTCCATATATTTTAGATATATCAGAATCATCAAATAAAGCAACTGGTTCATCTCCATATACATCTCCAATAGTTTCAATATAATTTTTATATACCTTATCTGTATAATTAAAATTATTTAAATTATCATATAATCTTTCAATTGTATTTTTTAGTTTTATATTTTCATTTAAACTTCTAGATATATTTGATATTAAACAACTACCAGATGATGCAATTCCATATTCTATATCTTTTATAAATTTTGTTATAGGTTTATTTACACCTTTAGAAATTTTTTTACAAAAATTCATTATTTCTCTTTTCATTTCATATGTATTAGCTGTAAAATTATTCATGTAGACACCTCCGAATATTTTATTTACTAATAATTTTATTTTTACAACTTAATTATACTAAACAAATGAGATGTTTACCTTATTTTTAAATTAAAAATCAGAGAAAGTTTTCCACAATCTCTGGTTTTTTTACTTTAATTTAAATTTTACCGGAACTCAAAACTAATACACACAAAATACAACCGCACTATACAACTTAAACGTACCTTAAACACACAGACTCATAAAATAAATTAAAAAAATTAGTCCATATAATCATATATGAAAAAACTAGTCCATATAGTCATAAAAATATTCTTAATTTACTTTCATTAAATCTATCAATCTAGGAATTTCCACATTTGCATCTAATCTATTAAACAAAGGAACTCCCTTTTCAGTAACTTTATTATTATAATCTAAATTATCTTTTAACTTATCAAAAGTAATTTCTTTTTCCTTTAAACCTAATTGTCCATAAATATTACAACAAACATCAGGCATAAAAGGATAAAATAATACAATAATTTTTCCACCTAAATTATATAACATTTAAATTTAAAAAACAAAAAAATCTCCTATATAAAGAGATTTCCTTAAGTTATTTTTCCCCAACAACTGATAAAGTACCTGTTGATATACTCTCAGCAATAGTTAATAACTCAGTTGAAGATAACTTATCACTAGATAAATAAAAATCTACATTATTACTAGTCCAATATAAAGAGTTAGAAGATAACGCTGCACAAGTATCACTAAGCATTAAAGGTTCCCCATAAACTGGAATAATCTCAAATTCATCCTTAACAGTTGCCTTCTCTTCAATTAATGTGAAAGGCGAATCCCCACTAAACGTTAATATAACCCTATTACCAGTATCAGTATTAACTAAATCTTTACTATTTAAATAAGTATTAGTAGGTAAATATAATGGGAAAATAATATCATCTATCGTTTTACTAACATTTTCATCTTCTTTCGCATTCTCATCAATTAAAGTATCTAAATCAAAATAATCATCTTTAAAAGTTGGTTTAAAATCTATTGAACTAAACTTAACTGTTATCTTAACATTACCACTATTATCAAGAACTTCAACTTTAACAATATTACTATCTTTATCTAAATATATTTTCTCATTAACTAACAAACTATTATTAGGATAATTAACTTTAGTAGTAATAATAAAACCATCATCAATGTTTTCTACTTTAGCATCACTATCATTTTTAACATCTCTAACTAAACTATCTACTAAGTATCCCTGAGAACCATTATCAGGCCATTCTGATTGAAATTTAAAACTCTTATTCAAACTAGGTGTTACAACATATACCTCATCATTACTTCTTAAAATAGTTTGTTCATGATTATTTATGGTATTATTTAAATCAACTCTATAATTATTTTTATTTCTAGCTGCTGTTATATTATAAGTAAAAGTATCTTCATTACTAACAATATCCATAGTACCTTTAACTAAATAAGTATCTTTTTTACCATATAATTTAATAAAATTATCAGTATTTAATTCACCACTCTTACTAGCACATCCAGTGATAAATAATAATCCTATTAAAAATAATAAATATTTTTTCATTAATCCTCCTACATAATAATATTTTAAATTAAAAATATTTATGTATAATATTTCTAAAAAAACTCATACTAATACTAGAAAAGAGGTTATAATGACAACACTGCAAAAAATATGTTTAGCTATTACTATTATAGGTGGATTAAACTGGGGATTAGTCGGACTATTAGATTTCAATATAATAGACGCTATTTTTACAGCGGGTTCTGTTATTTCTAGAATAATTTATTCAATAGTAGGAATAACAAGTATTATAAACATAGGTATCCTATTAATGGATTTAGATGATTAAAAAAGAGCCTCACTTAAAAGCTCTTTTAATTATACTCTACCATATAATAATATTTATCTTGTTTAACTAAAGTAATAACTCCACTTTTATCATAACCAAGATCATTTTCATATTCTATTGTTACTTTAACTTTTTTACATGGAACATTTTCTTTATTTAATGAATATTCTTCATCTAATATTTCATCTATAATAACATTACTAACAACTGGTAATTCTTGATTTCTATTTCCATCACTATTATCTTCTAAATATTTATATAAAGTATTTTCTATATTTAATCTATAATTACTAACAATATTAGGATATATAAAATCAACATTAACATCATATTTATTTAATTTATTCTTTAAAGAATATAAATCTATAATATACAACTTACTAATACTTTTAATATATTCTTCTTCGTTAACTTCATTTTCTAAATTATCTTTTAATATATTAAATTCATCTTTATATAATGAACTAGCATTACTTTTTAATGAATAAGGATATCCTTCTATTTCATCTAAATTTTTAACAACTGGTTCATTATTATCTTTATAAACACATTTTATATAATAAACTCCACCAGCTGAATATATAAGTACCATAAACAATATTATTAATATAAATTTCTTCATAAACTCCTCAATATTCTTCTTATTTTTAACATTACAATAATTATATTATCATTCTTCTTAATTTTTTTCAATTTTTATATTGAATTTATTTTTATGTTTTGATAGAATGTAACTTGTAACGCAGGTGTGGTTCAATGGTTAGAATATAACCTTGCCAAGGTTGGGATGGGAGTTCGATTCTCCTCACTTGCTCCATAATAAAATTTACGTCAGATAATGACGTTTTTTTATGCACATAATTTCCACTCCCATCCCAACAAAACCCGAATTTATCGCTATTCTATAAAATTTAAATTACTAATGATTAAAAATATCAAAAATCCAATAAATTAGAAAAATAAGACCTGAACAAGACCTAAAAATAAAAAACTATAATTTATTTTTTTTAAAATTAATAATATCCTCTTTTATAAAATTCCATCTAATACAAACAAGATATCTATCTTTATCATTTTTTGAATTACCATCAATATTACGCTTTTTTGGACCTATTGTCATACATGCAACATGTGGTGATGTAAAGTCTAAACATCTCTTAGATAATATTAAATCATATAAATCATGTTTTTTTATCCAAATATAATCTTTTATAGTTCCACAAACTAAAACATCTATATCATAATCAGAATTTCTACCTCTTACAATAAACCTATCAATCATATCTACAATTAATCTTGTTTTATTTATTTCACTATTAAAAACATCTAAATCTTTTTGATATATTTTCTTATATTCTTCTGAACTTAATCGCTTTGAAAAATCAAGATTCCCTTCCAAATCTCTAGCATAACCATAATGATAATTCATATATTTATCAATTACTTTATAAGGTATTCCAATATTTCCCAAATATCTCTTAAATTCTTGAATTTGTTCATGATGAATAGAATTACTATTTCCACATTTTAAACTAACATTTTTTATATAGTTTTTATACTTAATAAAAATATCAGTTTTTTGTACCATTTTATTTTTCCAACACTTAATTCTTTCACTATCGTCAATAGTAAAAGAAAATAAATCAGCTAAAAATTTTTTGGAGTTATCATCCAATTCAGAAAAATATTTATTGTTAAAAAGCTCTACGAAGTCATACTCATTTTGATATCCATAATTCATTTTATCTCCATTTCTATATTAGCAATTTTTTATATTTATTACCCTCATTTAAAAAACATTTTTCAATTCACTATACTAACATATTAATTTAAAATAATAAATTAAAAATATCAAATAAATATAAATATTAAAACAAAAAAATCAATTATATTTCAAACTAATCTTATTCTATTAATCATAATTTTTTGCGTTCACTTCTATTGAATTGTATTCATCAGAAGAAATTCTATATATTCCATTATATGGCTGCTCAATAAAATATTTATTCTTTCTCTTATAAATAAAAACAGTAGAATTATTGCCTACCCCATATTCAATATTTATTTTTATTACGTTTCCAGCATTTACAGGGCTATCCTGTACACTTTTATTAGTTGTTGTTCTTTTAACCTCATTTATAATAAACATAATATCTTTTGTTTTTTGGTCATCTATCTTAACTATCTTATAGTTTTGTTCCATATTAATGTTATAAACACTATCACTTAATGGCAAATTTAAAGTATAAGAAAATATTTAATTCTATTAAAATACAAAATCCCTAGTATATACCTATACACAAAAATAGCACAATTACAATAATATTTTTTATTTTTGCCTCATAACAAATATCTAATCATTTCCACATAATTATCAAATTTTACTCTCTCGTCATTTCTCTTTGAATCCAAAGCATTAGTACATTTACAATATTATCCACTTCTACACTTGAAAGTTCATGTCCTTTTTTTATACCATGAATTCTTTCTAAACATCCTCTGCAACAACAACCAGTAGCATGTTGTGCTATAAAAACTGGATGTACTTGTTTCATCGGTGTTTGTTTTCCATCATTATTAGGAATTTCAGGAGCAATTCTCTTCATTATTAAATCTTTTGCATCTAATTTTATTTTATCAATCCCTTTTTCCTTCACAAAATCTTTCATTTTTTTATTCAAATGAAATGAACCTCTAAACTTACTCTTAGCTAAAGAATCAAGTAAACTATCAACATCTTTTTTCAATTATATCAATCCTTTACTATATCACTAAATTTACAATTTATAACTTTTTCTAAATCATTTATATTTACTTCAACCTGATAACCAATCTTTCCACCACTAAATATTATTTCCTTAAAATTCTTAGCAGATTCATTTATTACTACCTTAAATGGTTTCTTTAATCCAATTGGAGAACAACCACCATGAACATATCCTGTAAGCGATAACAATTCCTTCTGTGGAATCATTTCAATACTTTTCTCATTAACGCTTTGAGCACATTTTTTTAGATCCAATTCATTTTGAACTGGTATCATAAATACATAATTTTGTTTAGACTTTGAAACAGTTACCAATGTTTTAAATACCTTATTTGGGTCTTCATTTAAAACTCTTGCAACATCCGCTCCACTTATCGCATCAGTATCACCATAAAAATATTCATTGTATTTTATTTTCTTTTGATCTAATATTCTCATAACGTTTGTTTTTTCCATATATCTACTCCATCTAACAATTTTAATAATTAATCAATAGTACAATCAAAATAATACATATATAACCTCAAATTATTTAAAATTGATGTTTACATACATATCTATAAATAATTTTATCATATATTTATCTTTATAATATGCAAAATATATAAATTAAAAATCTTTTACATTATCAAGCAATAAATTAGTGATTATTAATTATCAAAAAAACAACATATTTTCTTATTTTATAACCAAATTTCGTGTCTATATATCTATACTAGCACTATATTGAAAAATTGCAATTAATACTTTCATAACTGCAACTATTAACAATAAAATCTACTTCAAATAATAATGTCTTATTGGTTTTAAATATTCATCTAATTCATAACAAATCGGATTACCAGTTTGTAATTCTAACTTAATAATATCTTCATCACTAATATTATCTAAATACTTTATTAATCCTCTTAAACTATTTCCATGAGCAACAATTATAACCTTCTTACCACTTTCTATTTCCGGTTTAATATCCGAATTCCAATACTCAAGAACTCTCTTTATTGTATCTAAAAGATTTTCAGTTTTCGGTAATTCATCTTTACTTAAATCTTTATATTTTTCATCATTACCCGGATATCTTGGATCTGTTTCTTCTAATTCTGGAGGCCTTACATCTGTACTTCTTCTCCAAAGCAATACCTGTTCAGCACCATATTTTTCTCTTGTTTCATCCTTGTTTAATCCTTGCAAAGCTCCATAATGTCTTTCATTTAACTTCCAACTTCTTCTAATTTCAATACTTTCTTCTCCCATTTCCTTCAAAATATAATCTAAAGTATCTTCTGCTCTTTTAAGTACTGATGTAAACGCTAAATCAAAATGAAATCCTTTTTCTTTTAATATTTTACCTGCTTCTTTTGCTTCTATTATACCTTGCTCAGATAACTCAACATCTGTCCAACCAGTAAACTTGTTTTCTAAATTCCACACACTTTGTCCATGTCTTACTAATACTAATTTTATCATCTTTATAGCTCCATTTCATTAATCATTTTCTATCATTACAAACAAATTATAACATAAAATTAATATTATCGTAATTTTTAAACTATTTATCATTTAAATACATTTTCTCAGGTAACTTTCTACCAACCATCCTAATATTTTTAATTGTGAAGCCTTATTACTCATCATTATGCTTCCGTATCCAAGCAAGTTAACAACATAAAAATCTTTATCATAATCACTATCATAGTACTTCCTAATAACATTTTTTATTTCATCAACTTTCTCTAAAGCACCACAAGCTAACGCAACATCTATATACGGTACATTTTCAATATAACAATGAGAATGAATCATATAATTAATATTAGATAACTAACTATATAATCTAACTTGAATCGGACTATCAACAGAAGGCTTATTATCTCCACAATAAAATAATTTACCATCTTCTAAATAAACAGGAACAAACTCTTTAATTCCAATAAATTCTTTATTTACATTTCTCTTACTAACAAAAATATATTTACCATCCCTAAAAGATGGAAATCCTTTTGGACATCTAAATGACGCATTCCCTAAAAAACTTTTTACATCCTTTGTTTCAAATGTTGCTTCTGCAAATTTATATGCATAATTTCTTACTATTTCTAAAAACTCCTCTTTAATAGGAACAAATGGATTATCATTAGATTCATACATTTCATCTTTAAACATATTAAAAAACCACGCTAACGCTCCAACATTCTCTTCATTAGAAACAGTTGATTCTCTCGTAATACTTCTAATAAAATTTAATCTTTCAATTAATATTTTTGAACACATTTTAGTGCTAAATCCCTCATACCACATATTTCCAAGAGGATCAAATAATCTCATATAATATTTATCATCAACCATGCTAAATTCAATTGTCAAATTAGATTTTAAACTAAATGATCTTTGAAGTAAATCTTGAAAAGTATACTTTCCATCAACATTTCTTTTTGAAGAAACAAGCATTACTTTATAATTAATATCTTTCACATTTCTAATTTTAGGTAATTCATTCGAAACATTTGCCCACCACAAAACAATATCATAATTAACACACGATTCTAAAATATCATTTAAATTATTAAAATTACCTCCATTATATACCGTCACATTAGGTAAAAACTTTGCAAACTCTTCTACTATTTTAGATTTTCTTCCACCATTTAAATCCCAATTACCACCAACAAATAAAATTTTACTATTCATATATAACACTCCTTACAATTTTTCTTCATCTAATTACATTTTATACATAGCCTAATCATAAGTAAAATATATAAATATTATAATAATCATAAGTAGAAGTTATAAAGATAATTATATGTAATCATATTTAGAAACAATAACCTTTTATTACAAATTACAAAATTAAACATATATAAGTTTCTTCTCTTATCTAATTTTAAGATTTCTTATATAAAATTAAAGTATATAAAAAAACACAAATATAGTCTCTTAAACGTATATTTGCATCTTATATTCATTTTACATTATTATAAATTTCTTTACCAAACACTTCAATAATTACTCCATTTTCAAAATCGTTATTAAATTTACCATCTATTTTGTATCTATGCACCTTTGATACCTTATAAACAACTGCTTCATATTCAATTGTTCCACCATCATTTAACGCATTACGTCTAGGAAATAACAAAACCACTAAAATAATAATTATCAATCCAATTAATATCTTTTTCTTCATCACACACTCCTACTTAATTATTGATTTTAAAAACATTTCTAATTCAACAATATTAACACCATTAGTTTCAATATCATAATTAACATTATTATAATTAAATTCCACAAAATAAATATTTTCATATTTATAAATAACAAGTTCATTATCATTAATAGTAGATTTTAAAGCATTATCACTATCAAACCAATAATCTCTTATTGGTTTACCTTTATCAGAAAAAGCAACTCTTATATTTCTCTCATCATTTTCATTAGAAAAATAATAAACATAACAATTTAAATTATCATATTCACTCTTACCTATACCTCTAGTATAAACACTATAACCATTAAACTTATTTAAATCTTCAGGCACCCAAGCATCTCTTAAATATGAATCAGATTTTTCTATAGATTGAATTTTAATATCAGCATCAATCTTATTTACACCAGTCCTACTAATTTCATTAACCAAAATTTTACTATTATCCTCATTACTAGAGTTACCACTATTACTAAATACTAAATTTTTATTATAAACAAATACACTCGTCATAATTAAAACAATCACAATTACAGCATAACGTAACATCTTAACAATATTATTACCATTTTTATTTTCATATTTGATTAAAATTTGTTCTTTCATCTTTTGGCTGTCAAACTTCTCATCAAATATTTTTTTAAAATCCTTTCTATTAAACATTTTCATCACCCCTGTTTTTCATTACAACTTTAAGTTCATTTAAAGTTCTATATAAATAATGTTTCACGTTAGATTCACTTATCTTAAGTAATCCAGCAATATCTTTAATACTCATATCTTCATAATAATATAGATAAAAAACTTTAAAAACAATTGTCTTTTTCTTTTTCAAAAAATCCCATATAAACTTGATATCTTCCTTTTGTATAAACTCATCTTGTAAATCAAAATCATCAGGAATATTACAAATCATATCAAATTCTTCATCTTTAGAAAATAAATTAACTAACTTAACTTTATAATTAAAACGATAATACTCATTAACCTTATTTTTAGCAATTCCCATAACGTATGCATTACCATTCTCAATATTTATTTTATTAATCTTCTTAAGCAAATCTACATAAACATTTTGTACAATGTCTTTAACATCTTCTATATTTGAACAATTACAAATAACATATTTTAAGACATTTTTATAAGATTCATTATACAATTTATCAAATTTATTTAAGGTTTCTTGATCGATCATTACATCCACCTCACTAATATAGTTGCACATTTCACAAAAAAGTTCCAAAAAAAAGCAAATTATTTTGCATAACTTACTTATTTACTATTATTTTTTACATATAATGCTGAAATTATTATTCCCACCAAATTAATTCCAATTGATAAACCAAGTAACAAACCACTACTAAATTCATCTAAACTACTGCTCTCATTTCCACAAAAATATATATAATACATGTATAATATATTTCCTAACACTATAAGCATTAATCCAACTTTTAAATTTTTCATTCTTATCAACCTTTCCTTGTAACAATTAAATATCTACTCATTAATTTAACACTTGCTTCTTCTTGCTAACATAATTAGTAATAATAACAAAACACATAGCAAATATTAACACAATACCCATATTAAAAATTAAAGGACTAACATTACTTAAACTAAAATTATCCATAACTTTTAAAGCCTCATTATTAATTACAAAATAATAAGTTGGAAAAATATGAGCTATCTTAATAACATAATCAGGCATAAATTCAAATGGTACAAAACATCCACATAAGAAAGAAGAACCAAGTGAAACAACATTAACTATTCCACTTATTGCACCCTTATTTTGCGTAATATTTCCAATTAAGAAACCAATACATAATGAACATAAACTAAACACAAAAGAATTAATTGCATACCATAAACCATTCATACTAATAAACAAATCTTTAAAAATAATTAAAGCAAGTATCATATAAAGAATCCACATTCCAATTATAACAATTGAACAAGATGCTAGTACAATTCGGTTATATTTTTTATAATTATAACTACTAACTATCGTTCTTTTTCTAACATTCTCACTCTTTAAACTAGCAAGAATCATACTAATTGAATATACACATCCAGCCAAGATTGCATAATTTAAGAAGTTAAAAAATCTAGCCATTCTACTTAAACTATTAGTATCAATTTTACTTTTAACCTCAACATTAATATCAAGATTTAATGCATTATCTAACTTTCCAAATAACATATCAAGATTTAACGAATTATCTATATTTCCAAAAAAAGTATCACCATCATAATAATTATTATAAATATTAAAAGTATCAAAATAATTTTGAACTAACATCTTCCCATAAGAAGATCCTTTATCCCCACTAATTTTATACTCAACATTTACATCTTTATTATCTAATAAATCTTTTCCAAAACCATTTGGAATATATACAACTAAACTAACATCTCTATAAAAAAGTGCATCATCAATCTTTTCTTCATCATCTACATCAATATCTTTAACTATCATATGATTTTCTAAATACTTAACAAAATGATTAGTAACTCTACTTTCACTTTTGTCATTATTAACTATAACTACACTCGGTTTAATCTCTTCAAAACTATCTACATTATTACTAGTTTGATTAATTGCTGTAACTGATACTAACATAATAGTATAAAGTATAATTAATCCCTTTAACTTATTTAATATCTTTAAAATAGTTTTAAATACTATCATACTTTTCCCTCCTTAAACTTATGAAAGAAATAATAAACGCAATTAATACAAATATCAAAAGAAAACTTACATCTCTAAAATATCTATTTAAAGTATCATAATAATATAAAGAATAAAATCCATCAGTTATTAAATTACATGGATTAATCAAATTTAATATAGGCACATTCTTATCTATAATATATTTTAAAACAACACCAGTCATACCTGATAAAACAGATAAAAACATACTAATTGCAATTGTTATTCCCGTCTTAGCTCCTTCACTAACTCTAAACACAGAAGCAATTAAAACACCTAAAGATATTCCTGCTAAATCGCCTACAAACGAAAGTAAGATCACAAGTCCTAGATTACTTCCAAAATCAGCATGTAACCCAAACTTTAGAAATATCATTAAAATAGATAATCCAACTAAACTAACAAAATAAGAACCAATTATTGCACTTAATACAATATTGCTTTTCTTATTAGGAGAAACTGCAACTCTTTTTCCTTTATCACTCATATTAGCAAGTGAATTATTAATAACAGTAAGTCCTAGCATTCCTCCATACATAATTGCCATTGCAATTAAACTATAATATTCAATTTGTATATAACTTAAATTATCTCTTGAAACATCAATCATCTTAACATTACTTTTAATATTTTGAACAAATCCAACATCACTATATATAGCTTTTTTTTGTTCTATCTCATTAACCACATATCTTAAAACAGTTTGATTCATTCCATTTTCTCTTATAACAATATTCGGTTTATTATTACTAAAATAAATATATCCTTCAATTTCACCATCTTCTAGTAAATTATCCGCATCATTTTTATCAGTATATTTAATATCAAATAACTTATCATTTGAACCACTTGACAATGTTTTTAAAGTTTTAACATATACTTCATCATTTCTAAATTCATCATTATCAACAACAGCAATATCAAACACTTTAAGTGTTTCATCGCTTTCAATATTAGAAAAAGCCATATTAAAGAAAGTACCTAAAATTATTGGAAATATAAAAGTCCAAAATATCAATACTTTATTATTAAACAATATTTTTATATTATATCTTAAATTATGAATAAACATTAATCTCTTAAATCCTTTCCCGTAAGTTTTAAGAACACATCATTTAAAGTAGGTCCTTCATGCTTAATAGTTTCCTTAATATCAGCTTTCTTCTTTAATTCATCACTAGTTCCTTCAGCAATAATTTTTCCATTATCAATTATAATTATTCTATCACAAAGAATTTCAACTTCTTCCATATAATGTGTTGTATAAACAATTGTAGCACCATTATCTCTTAATTTTTTAATACCATCTAATATATTATTTCTACTTTGTGGATCAACCATAGCAGTTGGCTCATCAAAAAATATCAATTTTGGTTTATGAGCAATTCCACAAGCAATATTTAATCTTCTAAGCAAACCACCTGATAATTGTTTAGGAAAATATTTCTTAAATTCGCCAAGTCCAACCAACTTAATTGCATCTTCAACATATTCTTTTCTTTTATTCTTATCACTAATATATAATCCACAAAAATAATCAATATTATCATAAACATTAAGTTCATCAAATACCGCAACATCTTGAAAAATAACTCCAATTTTAGATTTAATATCATAAGAATCAGGTCTCATTTCTTTACCAAATATTTTAATACTTCCCTTTTGATATTTTAATAAAGATAAAATCGAATTAATAGTAGTACTTTTTCCACTTCCATTCGGTCCAAGCAATCCTAAAATTTCTCCTTCATAAACATCAAATGACAAATCATCAACAGCTCTCTTTCCTTTATATTCCTTAACTAAATTTTTAACCTCAATAACCTTTTTCATATTTTATTTATCCTTTCTCTTTAAACCATCTTTAATTACTTTATCAACAATTTTCTTTTTAATATTTCCTCTATTATATTCATAAAGTATCATTGAAACATATTGTTCTCTTAATAATTCATTTAATTCATCATCGCTAAAATCACAAGTTTTATTAGCAACCAAATTAGCAATCCCATTAACATAAAACCACATTCTAAAATTAAATAACTTCGCATTTTCAATATTTAACCCTGTCTGCATAGAAATAATTTCATAAACTTTACCAATCGATTTATTATAATCAATAAAATCTAAACTACCATTATCTCCATTAAATAATATCTTAAAAAAATTAGGTTCATCTTTAGCAAATTTAATATATTTAAGACCAGTATCTTTATAAGTATTACTATCATTTAAAATATAATTAAAATAAACATTAGAGATTTCTTTATATAAATCATTTTTTATTTCATCCATATTTTTATATAAATAAAATATTGGTTGAGTTGAACAATTAAGTTCTTTAGCAATTCTTCTAGCATTTATTCCATTTATTCCATCATTTCTAACTATTTCCAAACACACTCTAATCATGTCATCTTTACTTATTTTCCTACTCGCTGACATATAACCTCCTAATTTATAACACATGTTATATATCTAACCATATTTTATAACAAGCGTTATATTTTGTAAAGAAAAAAACTTAAAAACAAGTTAATTTATATCAACTCTAAATAAACACTTTTAAGTTTTTCTTTTGGTACACCTAAATCTCTTAATATTGCATATGCATACTCTATATTCATATTAAGAAAGCAATCATCTTTATTTAATATTTCTTTAATAAGTTTATATTTTTCGTAATTCTCTTTATTGTCCTTATTTTCTTGTATTAACTTATCAACTCTCAACTTTAGTACATCAATCATTACAACTACCTCCCCTTAATTCCTGGTATTTTTGGATCATCATTAGCAATATATTCAAAAGTACCACTATTAAATCTAGATTGTAAATCTTCACTTGTTACCGAAATTAACTCCTTATTTGGATTATAGTAAAAGTAAATAGTTTCATTAGGATTATTTTTAAATCCTTCTTTATTCAAAGCAACTATTACACTAGGCATCGCCACTTTATCTTTATCAAAAGGTTCATTATTTCGAATAATTATTATCTTAACATTATTTTTTCTTTCTTCTTCATTAAATAATATCTTTTTTAAATGTAAAGCATACGATAATGAATCAATTCCAACCATATCTTTTTTATTAACTTTATCAATTAGTATAGATAATTTTTCATCTAACGAAACTTCTTTTAAATTATCGGTCTTATTTGTATATTCATCCAATAATTCATCTAAGCTTTCATTCTTTAAAATATCATCAACACATTTATTTTTTTCCTGACTTGCAACTAACATATACATTTTTTGATATGCATCAACAAATTCACCCACTGTTTCAAAATTTTTATTTAGGCAATTAATCCCCACCAAAGGATGATTTATTTTCGCATTCGCAATATCGCCTTGTAATATTGATGTTACCGAATCAGCATTAACTAAATATTTTCCGCATCTAAAATCTAAATTAGCATGTCCATCACCATAAGCTTCTCCAATAGAAGCAACATAATTACTTGTAAAATTAATACCCAACATATTCAAAAATTTAGCATATATAATATTAAACTCAAAACAAACAACTTGATTATTTTTTGGCGTTATTGAAGCAATATGACTTGTATATCTATGTTTTTCTACTGCAACACCAATTTGATTAACCGCATAATATTCCTCATCATAAGTTAATACTTTACACATTTTAATATAAATATAAATTGCCATTTCTAGTTCACTTGCATCATAAGGAAATCCATCCATAATCGCATTTTCTAAATCACTATCTATTTTAATTTCTTTATATTTAACATCCGTTGTATAAACAAATTTATTTATCGCCTCTAAATCAATTATCTGCATAGAATATAAACTATTATGTCTTTTAATAAAATTCTCCGGTAATTCATAGTTATCAACCACATTACTTTCTCTTAAAAACTTACACATAGCATAAATTAAATATACTTTAGGTATTCCATTAATATCTTTTATATTATCATCTTTACATATTTCATTAAATTTATCATCACTTAATCTCATTAAATTCATCATATTTTCAAACGGTATCGAATAACTTACACCATCTATCAAGACATTATATATATAATTTTTATATTTTTCTAAAAACTTATCATACGAAATATAACTTCTTAATTTTTCAAATCTCTCTTTTTCTTCACTATTTAAACTAATTTGATTTATGTTTAATAATTTTTTAATTCCATTAATAATAGTTGTCTTATCATATCCAACATTTGTACCCATATCACCATTAATAATAACTGCAACTATAAATCTATCAGTTGCATCATAAAAATAACGACTAGCATATTCAAAATAATTATCATCGTCTAATATCCTTTTTAAAAATTCTGTATAAACTTCTATATCACCCACCATTATAGTTTTACTATCTTTAATATAATCTATTTCTTCCATAGGCGTAAACAAAGTATAATCTGTCATTCTTTGTAAATAAGGATATTTTTTTAATTGTTTTTCAATCGTTAATTTTTCCACATAATCACCTTCTATTCTTTAAATTCATCTTCATGTTCCTTAAAAAATTATAGTAAACTAATACATTTGGTAGTTCAGTCCATTTTCTAGTTCTAACAGAAATATCATCTAAATTATATATCTTCGCATCATATAAATTTAATAAAAATGGTGAATGCGTTGAAATAATAAATTGACAATTATAAAAACTAACTGAATCTTCAATAAATTTCTTTAACTTTAATTGATTTTCAGCAGATAAACTATTTTCCGTTTCATCTAAAATATAAATACTATCTTCATCAATTTCTTTTACCCAAAACATAAGAGCTGACTCTCCATTTGAGTTTTCAATAATATTATTATTTGAAAGTCTTTCTCTAACAAATTTTGACATTGTTTTTTTCTTAGCGTCATATATATTTCTAAGTTCTTTATAATCATTAATTGAATCATCACTATTAAATTTATAATCTAAATATTCCTTAGATAATGCTTCTTTTTTACGATTTACATTTGAGTTAATTGATCTAATATCTAACAAATAATCAAATACATCGTCACTAGTAACAAGTTTAATTTCTAAAGGCTCATCATAAGACATTTCATACTTGCAAAGTTTTACATATTCATCAAAATAAGAACCCTTATTTATTTCATTTAAAATTTTCGCATTAAGCTTTTGTGATATCATATTAATTAATGTAGATTTACCAGAACCATTTCCACCATAAAATATTGTTATATTATCAAATTCTATATCTTCAAATTGTTTAGAAGAAAATAAATGTAAAGGATAATAATTATTAAATATATTTCTTCTTTCTATTAACGGAATTGTTGATTCTCTATCACCATTTAATAATTTAAAACTCTTTAAGTAAAGCATTAAAACCACCTACCTAGATTATAATATATTTTAATTAATTTTAATAGATTCTACTTTAACCAATTTACAAAGCTAATATATTTTAAGCAAGATTTAAGTAAGATTTAAGCAAGATATATTGTAAAAAAGTTTATTATTTGTTAAAATATATTTAGTAATAAGAGGTGATGTTTATGGAAAACTACAATCCACCATTTGAAATTACAAATGAAATGTTAACAAGAATATCTAATATTATGGAAAAAATAGGAAAATTAGATAATTATTCCTATTTAGATAAAACTCCATATCTTAGAAAGCAAACAAAGATTAATTCAATTCATTCTTCTCTTGCTATTGAAAATAATAAATTAAACCTTAAACAAGTTAAAGATGTAATTAATGGTAAAATGGTAATTGGAGAACAAAAAGATATTCAAGAAGTTAAGAATGCATATAAAGCTTATGAAATGTTAAAAGAAATTAATCCATATTCCATAAAAGAATTAAAAAAGATTCATGGAATTATGACATTTTTGACAGTTGAACAATCCGGAGAGTTTAGAAATGGACCCGAAGGTGTATTTGATGGAGAAAAATGTATATTTATATGTCCGCCAGAAGAGATGGTAAATCCATTAATGGAAAATTTATTTTCTTGGCTAAATAAAAATAAAGATACCATTCATCCATTAATACTTTCTAGTGTTTTTCACTATGAATTTGTTTTTATTCATCCTTTTAGTGATGGCAATGGTAGAATGGCCAGATTATGGCAAAATGTTTTATTATATAAATGGAAAAGTATTTTTGAATATTTACCAATTGAGTCAAAAATTCATAAATATCAAGAAGATTATTATAAAGCAATTAATAATAGCCATAAAAATGGTAACTCAAATGAATTTATAAATTTTATGTTAAAAATGATAGATGAAACGTTAGAAGAAGCAATTAACAATTCATATAAGCCAATTACAAATGAGCAATTAAACATTAATAAATTATTAAGTGTATTAGAGCCAAATGTTCCATTATCAGCAAATGAAATAATGAATAAACTTGGCATTAAATCTAAAGAAACACTAAGAAATGGTTATATAGATCCCGCTATAAAACAAGAATTAATTAAATTAACTATTCCTGATAAAATTACAAGTAAAAATCAAAAATATTACAAAGACTAAAAATTATACGCAAAAAATTTAGTATATTATTTTTAATTTTTACTTTTTTGCTTCAAAAATTTGCTTTATACTTAAATTTATAAAGTAATCCAAAATTAAGAAATGCGATTAAAAAGTTTACTTTCTTAGTTAAAGAATAACTTAACAAACCATCTATTTTAATGTATATTTATTATAGGTGAACTAAGATATGGCAAAATATAAAAAAATTAAAAATAATATCAAACGAAACTTTTTCGAAATTTTAATCTTACTTCTTGCTTTTTTAATCTTTAATAATCAAGCTAAAATTAAAAATTTATTTAATCAAAATAATAACCAAAACCAAAATCAAAACAACTACATAAATACAAACAATAATTTACTAAAAATTCATTACTTAGATGTTGGTCAAGGTGATTCAATCTTTATTGAACTACCTAATAATGAAACCATGTTAATCGATGCAGCAGAATCTAATCAAAGTGAAAACATAATAAATTATATAAAAAATTTAAACTATCAAAAAATAGATTATGTTATTGGCACGCATCCCCACACAGATCATATCGGTGGATTAAAAGACATTATTAATACTTTTGAAATAGGAAAAATTTATATGCCAAAAGCAGTATCAACCACCAAAACATATGAAAGCCTTCTTATGGCAATCAAAGATAAAAATTTAAAAATTAACACTGCTAAAGCAGGCATCTCAATAATTGATACAAATACCTTAAAAATAAACATTTTAGCTCCAAATAATGACACATATACTGAACTTAACAATTATTCAGTAGTAACCAAAATAACTTATGGAACAACTAAATTCTTATTTATGGGAGACGCTGAAAAACTTAGTGAAAATGAAATTAAAGAAGATGTTTCAGCCGATGTAATTAAAATAGGCCATCATGGTTCAAATACATCATCAGGCCTAAATTTTATCAAAAAAGTAAACGCTAAATATGGAATTATCTCAGTTGGTTTAAACAACAAATACAATTTACCCAAAGAAGAAACAATTACAAACTGGGAAAACTCTGGAACTAAAATATATTTAACAAGTACAAATGGAACTATTACAGCTACATCAGATGGAACAAACATTAAAATAGAAAGTGAGAAATAATATGACAATAACAATTGATCGAATAGAAGATAATTATTTAATAGTTGAATTAGAAAACGGTAAAACAATTGATATACCAAAAGAATTAATTCCTAATGCCAAAGAAAATGATATTTATACTATCACGTTAAATGAAAGTGAAATGAAAAAAAGAAAAAATAACATTAACAATTTAATAAATAATCTTTTCATAGATTAAGAGGTGCTCTTTTACAGCACCTTTTTTAATCAAATAAAACAAACATTAATAATTTTATTTTAATTACTCTAAGATATTCACTTAAAACACTTAAAAAATTTATCATAAAAAAATTCCTCCCTTCTATATATATTTATTACCAAAAAAGGTGGAATTTACTTTTTTTATTTACACATTTTTATAAAATAATTAAAAATTTTACATGAATTATCATCCATTATATATTCTGGATGCCATTGTAACCCCATAATAAATTTCTTATCTTTAACCTCTACTCCTTCAACTATATCATCATCACTAATTGCATTTATTTTAAGCATTTCATTAAGTTCAAAATCAACTATATCATGATGAACACTATTTACAAGCATAACATCAGTTCCTACTATCCTATAGAGTAAACTATCTTTATCTATATAAACATTATGTGCATATTCAAATGGATTTTTATAATGATTAATATAATTTACTCTATTCTCCATTGCAAACTTATATCTATTTTTAGCAAGACAACTACAAAGTGCTTGAAATCCTAAACAAATACCAAGTAAAGGTTTATTATTATCTACCGCATACTTAATAATATATTCATCAAAATTATGATAATAACTACCTCCTGGTAAAACAAAACCATCACATTTATCTAAAATATAAGATAATTTATTTTCATTAACCTTATCCACACCTTGATTTATTTCATTATAATTATAATCTTCAGTTGGCAAAATACTTACTAAACAAACATCATCATATCTAGTTAGTACTCTTCTGATTTGTTCATGTACTTGGCTTATATCTTGACCATCTAAATTTTTATACATTCTTGAAACTATTCCAATTAAAACCATTTTATATCTCCCATTAAAATATAATATTTAAAAATAACTATTAATATAACTATAATAATTAAACTTGGTCGTCAATTAGGCAAGTTACTATAACTCTTTTACACTCTTAATATCTGCAAGTTCTAACCTATATTTTTGTTTAACATCCGGATATTTTTCATGATCAACTTCACTCATAAACATGTCATAAGGTCTAATCCATAATTTATTATCGCCATATAACGCTCTATAAACAACATATTTTTCCTTAGTTTCAGAGTTATAAGCAACATCAATTACCAAATAATAATCACCTTTAAAATGTTTATAAACTCTATTAATTTGTAATTCTCTCATAAATTATTTTCCATACTACCAAGAACTTCCTCCGCCACCGCCGGAGCCGCCGCCAGAGAATCCTCCACCACTAAATCCTCCGCCAGATGAACTATATCCACCAGAAGATTGTGGTCTTGAATTCATAACTCGGTTGGCACTATGAATTGTACGGTTTAAAGAACGATTAAATATGTAATAATCAAAGGTATCAGCTGATTCATACCAATCTGGAGGTGCAATAGCAATTCCTTCAAATTGTTTTATCCAAGCATCACTTACACCTAATACATACGCATAAGGTAAAATATTATAAAAGTATGCTGGATCATCATGAACTAAACTTTCTAACTTATCTTTTTCAGCAGTTTCTAAAAATTTTTTAAATCCATTAATTTCTCCTAATATTTTAGTTCCATATTCCGTTCTCTTAACCACAATAACATAAAAGAAATAAATCAAATATGTACAAACCATACATAATATAAAACCAATTAAATAAACTGTATCATAATAAATATATTCAAAACCAACCAAACTAAAATTAAATATTGCAAGTCCCACAACAAATATTCCCGCAAAAATTAATGAATTAGTTAGTCCCATTTTAGTATAATTATTATCATAAATTAAACTAAACATTATTAAAATTATTGTTCCAACAAAATTAACAATAATTAATGGAAAATACATGTCACTAAACTTATAACCTATAGCCGGAATAAGTGTTGATAAAGTTGCAGATATAAACATTAAGAAAAATAACAAAACTCTCTTACTACTTGCTTGACTACTAAATAATTTTTTCTTATTAACTGATTTATTTTTACTATAAAGAATAGAATTTACTGTATTATAAAATTCTTCATCTAATTCTTTACTAGCAACTGTATCTTTACCAGATTTAAATAAACCTTTAAAAAACAACTCTTCTTCTTTATTATTTCCATCATATTCTTTAACTTTTTGAATAGTAAATTTACTTTTACTTTTTTCATCTTCAATAATTTTAATATAACCCTTACTTGCTAAATATACTAAAAGAGATACTGCATCGTTTGAATTAACACTTCCTTTTTTAGCAAACGCTATATCTAAACTATTCATATTTTCTGGTGGATAAAATGAAACAACATCAACAACTTGATCATCTTTTCCATATTTTTTCCACATTATATAAGCAACTATCACGCCTAATACAGGAATAACATAGTACCAACATTCCATCAAACTAGCACTAGCTGATTTTCTAATAAAGTATCCATCAGGTAATTCAAGTCTTACATTTAATCCTTCTCCAGCTAACAAAGTTCCGTCAAAACTTCCCGTTATCACATTACCATCTACATCATAACTAATATTATCTGTATAACTATAACCATATTCACCATAACTAAATCCCAGCTTATTTGCATCAAATTCTTTGGGCATTGTAATTTTAAAAGTTACATTACTAATATCAGTATCCCAATTTGTACCAATAATATTAAAATATAATTCATCATACTTATTATTTTTATCAAGTCCAATATCATAATCATAAGAAATAGCATAAGAATGTTTTCCTATGGGTGTTCTATCAGCACTACCAATTTTAAGAACATAATTACCATTTTCCCTAGAAGATTCAAATTCTTCACTAACCTTAACATTAGATATTAAAACTCTATTTTTTTCATTATTACCATCTTGTCTTTTAATATTATTATATAAAGGAATTTTTCTAACAATTCCATGCTTACTAACATTAAAATAAGTATCAATATTCTCTTTTACACTATATTTATTATATTCATCAACAACTATTTCAACATCATATTTTGTTATATCATAATCATTTGCATAACAATTTAAACTAAAAAGAAAAAAAGTAAATATGCAAAATAATAAATTTATAATTTTTCTATTCACTTTTTTCTCCTTCTAAAATTTTACTTTAATATTTTCTCTTTCAGCAGCATCTGCTTCAAACATAGTTTTAGTCTTAAATCCAAAAATACTAGCTACAATATTACTAGGAACCATTTCAATTTTATCATTATAAGTTCTAACAGTACCATTATAATATTTTCTTGAATTAGCAATATCTTCTTCAATCCTACTTAAATCATTACTTAATTCTTTAAAGTTTTCATTAGCCTTTAATTCTGGATAAGCTTCTGCTAAAGCCATAATCTTTGTTACACTTTGACTTAACTTTTGATTAGTTTTAACCTTTTCATCATCACTCATATTTTCATATGGAGTATTTCTTAATGAAATAACTTCTTGTAAAGTATCTTTTTCATGTTTAGCATAACCTTTAACAGTTTCAACTAAATTAGGAATTAAATCCCATCTTTTCTTTAAATAAACATCCATAGTAGAAAATGCTTCTTTACAAGTATTTCTTAACCCAACTAAAGAATTATATGTTGATACTACCCAAAGTACAATAACTACTATTACAGCTATTAATATCCATAGCCACATAATTATCACATCCTTCTACTTAAATTATACTATTAAACATCAGAAAATAATAGTCTAAATTTATCTATAGTACCATACTTCACTTTAATAATATCATTTTGATTAATAAACTTATAATTCAATTTCTTTGCAAGTAGTTTTCCTATATCTTCATGTCCTACACAAGGAATCCCCCATAACAATATTTTCATAGTTTATTCCCCTCTAATTTCAGGTAGTGTGAATAGTTTTAT
>DJSP01000097.1 GCA_002438065.1 Caryophanales bacterium UBA6331
TTAATTTATTATCTATGTTCTTATGCTTTAAATTCATAGAATAGTAATGTGAACGAAAAGTGAACGAAAAGTGAACGAAAAGCCTTGATATTTATTATAATAAAATATATATTATTGTTGGGTGATAAAAATGAAACTAATCGAAAATGATTTTTGTGAATTAAAAAGTATTTTAACAAAAGATTTAAAAAAAGAAATAATCGCGTTTGCCAATACTAATGGTGGTAAAATATATATTGGAGTAGATGATAGTGGCAAAATTATTGGTGTAGAAGACATAGATAAAGTCTTACAAGCCATAACTGGAATGATAAATGAAGGAATTAAACCATCACTAATAGAATATGCTCAAATTAAAGTTGAAGAATTAGATGGAAAAAATTTAATTATTATAGATATTCAAAGTGCTCCAAACAAACCATACTATTTAGCGGAAAAAGGTTTAAAACCAAGCGGAGTTTATTTACGTCATGGAGCATCTTGTATTCAAGCATCAGATGAAATTATTAAAAAACTAATATTTGAACATTCAGGTCTTACTTTTGAAGAAATGGTGTCAAAAGATCAAAAATTAACCTTTAACTATTTAAAACAAAAATTTAAAGAAAATAATTTAATATTTGATAAAAGTAAATATAAAATATTAAATATTTTAAATAAAGAAAATAAATATACTAATTTAGGATTATTGTTATCTGACCAATGTCCATACTCAATTAAATGTGCTATATTTAATGGACTTAATAAAATTGAATTTCGTGATAGAAAAGAATTTACTGGATCTATATTAAAACAAGTTGATGATATATTTAAATATTTTGAGATATTAAATAAAATAAGTGGAAAAATCATTGGATTAAAAAGAATAGACACACGAGATTACCCAGAATTCTCTTTAAGAGAAGCTTTATTAAATGCTATTATACATAGAAGTTATTATTATAATAGCAGTGTTATGGTTAAAATTTATGATGACAGATTTGAAATAACATCTATGGGAGGATTAATAGATGGCATAACTATTGATGATATTTTTAAAGGAATTTCATTATCTAGAAATCCTAATTTATCAAATATTTTTTATAGATTTGGTTATGTTGAATCTTTTGGTACCGGAATTGGAAGAATTATGGATAGTTATATTGAATTTGACAAGAAACCTCTTTTTGATGCCACAGAAAACACTTTTTCTATCATATTACCTAATATGAATTATAAAGAGGTTATTGATAACTATGTTAATGATAATAATATAATTTTTCACAGTTTATCTCAAGAAGATATGATAGTTCAATTTTTAAAAAAATATACCAAAATTAATAGAAATGAGACTGAAAAATTATTAAATGTTTCTAAAACAAGAGCATATAAAATTCTTGATGCTATGATTGATAAAAATATTATAAATAAAGAGGATAATGGAAAAAATACATATTACATATTAAAATAATAATATATAAATTCAACAAAAAAGAAGATAAATTAATATCTCCTAATATTTACTTCTTCTTAGTTAATTCCTTAACTTTATCTTTATTTTCTTTACTATATCCGTATAATATATCAGGATACATATTCATCATATCTTGATATAATTCTTCTAATGCCTTATTTTGTTTATGACTTATTGGATTAATATTAGCTATTGTAATGCTTTTACCTAATTTATTTACACTATATAGTATCTTATTTGTAACAATTCCCCTTTGTCTTATTACAAATTGATAAACCCATAATAAATCTTTAACTTCAATCACATTTAATTCTGTATCATAACTTATAATATAATCATCACTTAAGAATACCTTACAAATTTTATTATGAATAGCTTTCCCATTATCAACATCATTAATAATTTTTTCTATTTTATCACCATATTTTTCTAATAACCTTTTACTGTTTTTTATTTTAACAACATAAATAATTATAAACACTAAACCAACAACAGTAATAATTCCACTAAGCATAAGCATAATATTAATATCTTCATCTGGATTATAATATGTATCTAAATAATAATCTCCAACGGCCGCTTTAATTTGCTCGGTACTATAAGTATATTCATCATCACTTAAATAATCTTTTAATAATTCATAAGCCTCATCTTCTATTTTTTTAGATTGTCCATAAATAGTTAAAACTTCTGGTTTAATATCTGTTATTCCTAAAGAATAATCTTGAATATCTTTTAAGGAATTTAAATGTATATCATCTAAAACTACAACATAAGGTTTATTCTGATTATCATAAGCTAAATAATATTTTAAAACTTTAGTATCAACTTTTTGAGTAGCAAAATAATCATCAAGTAAATCAACATCGACCTTAGCATAAGTTAATTCTTCTGTAACTCTATCTAAATAAATTGCTTCCTGATTACTTAATGCCCAATAAAAAATACCTCCCATTGATATTCCTACAGCACATATAATTATTCCTATTACAAGTAATGCCTTAGAATAAACTTTCTTTACAAATTCTTCCATAATCACTAAACACCTCTAACATAATTATATAAATTTAGTATTTATATTTCAACTTAGAAAGATGATAAATATTTACGTAAAGAATAATAAGAATATAAAATATATATTCCTCAATTTTAATTCTTTGTTATAATTAAAGTGTGATGCACATGAAAAAGAAATATAAAATATTAATAATTATTTTAATATTAATAGGAATAATATCTAACAATTATATATGGTTTAGATTATATTCAAGGGAAAAAGATAAATTAAAACAAGCTATAATTCCTTCATTAAAAGATGATTATTATACTAACCAATTAATACTTTCTAAAAAAGATAATAATCATAGTTTTTATGAATATCAAGATGTACTAGATAAATATTACAGTAGTTTAAAAAACAGTTTTATTATTAACAATTTCCCATTAGTACAGCAAAATCCAAATTATCCTAATGGTTGTGAAGTAGCCAGTGCTACAATGCTACTAAAACATTATGGTATTAATATTGATATGAAGGAATATGTTGATTCTTATTTACCACAAGAAGAAGTTTATGAAAAAGATGGTCTTAGATATGGACCAGATCCTAGTAAATATTATGCAGGAGATCCTAGCGATTCTTCTAGAGGATGGGGAACATTTTTACCAGTAATAAAAAATTCATTGTATACCATTTTTAAAGATAAACTTCCCGAAGGTACAGTAGGTCATGTTTATACTTCTGATGATAAATTGCCTTTAGAAGAATATGTTCAAAATGGCAGCCCTGTCTTAGTATGGACAACAACTGATTATAGTGAAGCAAAAGATATTTATGAATGGTTTAGTTATGATAAATCAAGAACCTATACTTATCCTAAAAATGCTCACGTTGTTGTAATAGTTGGTATGGATAAAAAATATTATTATATTAATGATCCCTTAAAAGATGAAAAAGCAATTAAAGTACCAAGAAAGAAATTTAATAAAAGTTATGATTCAATGGGAAGACAAGCTCTAAATATTGAAATAACTAATATTTATGACAACAATAATTTAAATGATCAAGAACATTCATAATATAAAAAATACACTCTTGTGAGTGTTAAAAACATTAAAAGGAACGAATATTTAGTTTTAAAAATAAACGTTCTTTTTTATTATGTAATTATTATTATCCAAATTTATAAAATACGATATTTACAAAAAAATTATTTTCTAATAATCATTCATAATGTGTCCACATTCTAATTATGTGTATTTCGTTTTTACTTTTATCTATTTCATAAATTAATCTATGTTGTCTATTAATTCTTCTAGAATATAATCCATTTAAATCACCACTTAATTTTTCATAACTTGGTGGGTAACAAAAAGGATCATTAATCATCAAATTTAAAATAGTTTTGGCATTTTTATCAAGCCCAGAATTTTTAAGCTTTATTTTATCTTTTTCTGCTTGCTTTGAAAATTTAATTATGTAATTACCATTCTTCATCAGGTTTGTACTCCTTTGCAGTTTTCCAATTTTCATTTTCTCTAATTTCATTTACGTTGTTTACAAATCCCGGAATAGATGATAAATATAATGTTTCTTCAATATTTTTCCATTCATCTTCTGAAATTAAAACCGCATTTTTGCCTTTGTTATTAACTATAGTAATTGGATTAAATCCAACATTTACATCGGAAACTAATTGAAATAAATTTTGTCTAGCATTTGTTATATTGATAGTACTCATTTATAATCACCTCACTTAATAAATTATAACGTACTTTTTTACGTACGTCAAGTCATAATCTACAATTATTATATGATTATTATAAGAAAAAAATTTCATTTAATTCTAAATGAAATAAATTATCTACGCAAATGGTGTCCCCGGGCAGAATCGAACTGCCAACCTATCCCTTAGGAGGGGATTGCTCTATCCTGCTTGAGCTACGAGGACTTAATTACCATTAAAGTATACCATATTTATTTTAAAAGTGTTACAATAATTACGAAAGGGTGATTAAAATAGAAGAATTAATAATTAAAAAATGTGAAAAATGTGGTAATACCATTAGAGTTTTAAATAATACTAATACTATAATTTGTTGTGGAGAAGAAATGAAAGTGTTAGAGCCACTTTATGAAGAAAATAATGTCCATGTTCCAAATTTAGTTAAAAAAGATCGTTCACTTTATATAACTATGGATCATGTCATGGAAGATAATCACTACATATCTAAAATTTATATCTTAAGATATAATGAAGTAATTGAATATAATTTTAGTCCAGAGGATGAAATCGCTTTCGCATTCCCTTTTAGCGAAGAAATTAAAGTATATGCTTTATGTAATAAACATGGATTATGGGAAGGAAAAATAAAGTAATGGAAAAAGATATTAGAAAAGCAACTGAAAAATTAGCTAAATCAAATAAAAAATTTATCAAAGAATTTAAAGAATTTATTGCCAGGGGTAATGTCGTTGACCTAGCCGTTGGTGTCGTAATTGGTGGAGCTTTTAGCAAAATAGTTTCATCATTAGTTAATGACATAATTATGCCTTTAGTAGGAATAATTATTGGTGGAATTGACTTTTCAAGTTTATCTATTAAATTTAAAGATGCTACTATAAATTATGGAAACTTCATTCAAACAGTTATTGATTTCTTAATTGTAGCATGGTGTATATTTGTTGTAATCAAATTAATAAATAGTTTTCAAAGAAAGAAAAAAGAAGAAGTTAAAAAGGAAGAACCACCTAAAAAAGATGAACAAATAATTCTTTTAGAAGAAATTCGTGATTTATTAAAAAAGAATAATAAATAGGCTATAATAATATTCAAATATATTTATTTCGAATACCATATATTAGAGTTTATGATAATAATCTTTCTTCTTTCTAACCTTTCTTTATTTATGTTTTACCCTAAAATATCTAAGCTCTTAAGGACACGTAGTTGTCCTTTTATATTTAAATAAAATGTGATAAAATACTTTATGTGATGAATAAGATGATATTATATAAAGTATTAAGACCAATAGTATATGTATTATTTAAAATTGTTTACAAACCAGAAGTTATTAACAAAGAATCTATTCCCAAAAAAGGAAGATGTATCATAGCCGGAACCCATACTAATAATTTAGATTTTATTACAGTTGGAATAGGAACAAAAAGACCAGTAAGATATGTTGCTAAAGATGAATTAATGAAAGGAATAAAAAAATATTTCTTTAAAGCTGTTGGAATTATTCCTGTAAATCGTCGTATTCATGATAAATCAGTAATTCCAACATGTGTTGATTTATTAAATAAAGAAGAATTAGTAGGTATTTTTCCCGAAGGAACAATTAATCGCACTAATGATTTAATAATGCCATTTAAAAAAGGTGCAGTAGTAATGTCAATAAGAGCAAAATCAAAAATAATCCCGTTTGCCATTAATGGAATGTATAAAAGAGGAAAATTAAAAATAATATTTGGTGAAGCATATTATCCAAAAACTGAAGATATTGAAAAAGAGACGAAAGTTTTAGAGGATAAAGTAATAGATTTAATTAAGAAAGCAAGTGATAATAAATGAATTATTTAAAAAAAATATTTAATAAGGAAAAATCTGTTGAATTAAAAAAGGGAGATGACTCTACTAATCATTTAGAATACCCAACTGGATCAATGATTAATGAAGTAGAAAAGATAGTTAAGGATTATCCTTATAATTATGCTTTAGAATATTATGGAAATAATATAACTTATAAGAAATTTTATGAGCTTATTAATAAATGTGCAAAAAGTTTAAAAATGATAGGTGTAGAACCTAAAGATAAAGTAACAATTTGTATGCCAAATATGCCAGAAGCAATTATTATGTTTTATGCTGTTAATTTAATTGGTGCAGTTGCTTCTATGATCCATCCTTTAGCAAGTGTAAATGAAGTAGAATACTATATTGATGCTGCGTCAAGCAAGTATATTTTAACAGTTGATTTATTTGCCGAAAAAGTAATTGAAGCAGCTCGTAAAGCAAATGTTAAAAAAATAATAATTTCCAGTGTAACAGATGCAATGTCATTTACTTATCGTAATTTAATAAATATTTATACTGATGTTACTAATTTTATAAATAAACAAGAAAGATTAAAATTTGATAGTGAAGATTTAATATCTTGGAAATCATTTATGACTTTAGGAGAATCTTATTTCGGTGAATATATTTATCCTGTTAAAGCAAAAGAAGAAGCAGTTATTCTTTATTCGGGTGGAACAACCGGAAAACCAAAGGGAGTTCGTTTATCTAATTTAGGATTTAACGCTGTTGCTAAACAATGCTCAAACCAAACAGGTGCTAGAACCGGTGATTCAGCACTAGTAATTTTACCTATATTTCATGGCTTTGGTCTTGCTGTTAGTGTGCATACACCTTTAATAAACGGACTTCGTTGTGTACTTGTTCCAAGATTTAAACAAAGTGATTTTGCAAAATTAATCAAAAAATATAAACCATCATTCTTAATTGGTGTACCAGCCATGTTTGAAGCATTAACACATAATGAAGATAAATCAGATTATTTAAAATCTGTAAAAAACGCTATCTGTGGGGGAGATATTCTAACAAAAGATTTAAATGATAAAGTTAATAATTACTTTAAAGAACATGGATCTATTGCTGAAATAAGACTAGGTTATGGACTAACCGAATCAACAGCAGCATGCTCATTAACTCCAAGATTCTTTTTTAAAGAAAACTGTATTGGTAAAGCCTTAGCTGACATGAATATCGTTATTTGTAAAGAAGGAACAACTAAAGAATTAAGAAATAATAAAGTTGGTGAAATATGTGTAAATGGTCCATCAGTCATGTTAGGATATTTAAATGAAGAAGAAGAAACTAAAAACACCTTAAAAATGCACGAAAATGGCAAAATATATTTGCATACTGGCGACTTAGGTTACATCAATAAAGATGGCTATATCTTCTTTAAATCAAGATTAAAAAGAATGATTGTTACTAATGGTTATAATGTTTATCCATCAGTTATGGAAAAAATAATTAGAGAACATCCCGCAGTAGAAGATGTTGTAGTTGTTGGAATACCTCATCCCTATAAAAAACAAGTACCAGTTGCTAATATTGTTTTAAAAGATAATTATAATGAAAGTGCAGAATTAACTGAAGATATCAAAAAATTCTGTGAAAAATCTATTGCTAAATATTCAATGCCTTATCGTTATAATTACATAAAAAGTGTACCTAAAACATTAATAGGTAAAGTAAATTTTAAAAAATTAGAAGAAGAATGTTGTAGAAAGTATGAGAAAAAAAATGAAAGAACCACACAAAGTAGGATATAAAATACTATTAACAATTTTAAAACCAATATATAAATTATACTATCGACCAACAATTATTAATAAAGAAGCAATTCCAAGTAATGGTCCTGTTATAATTTGTTCCAATCATATTCATTTATTTGACCAAAATACAGCACTTATATCAACAAACAGAATGATCCACTATATGGCCAAAAAAGAACATCTAGACGGAAAATTTGGTTGGTTTTTTAAAACAGTTGGGTGTATTAGAGTAGACAGAGAAATACATGATGAAACTGCTAAAAGTGAAGCAATAAACTTACTTAAAAATGGATATGTTGTTGGATTATTTCCTGAAGGAACAAGAAATCAAATATTTGGTAAAGAAGAAATAAATAAAAAATTATATGAACTATATCAAGATAAATTAAGTTACAAAGATTTTATTAAAACTTTAAAAAATAACCAAGTATGTATATCTGAATTAAATCTATTAGATAAACTTTTAAACGATAATCGTATAACTTTAAATGAATATAAAGATAATGCTCTAAATATCTATCCATATTTAGAAAAACTACTTAAAGATAAAACCATAACTAAAGAAGAATATGCATCATCTCAGTTATTGCCAATCAAATTTGGAGCTGTATCACTAGCAGTCAAAACAGGAGCAACAATAATTCCATGTGCCGTTACTGGTAAATACACTTTCAAGAACAATCATTTAAACATAAGATTTGGTATTCCTTTTAAAGTAGAAAATGTTTCTGATTTAGAAGAATCACGTCAAAAATTAGAAAATGAGATAATAAGATTAAAATTAGAAGGTATTAAAGAAATAAAAAACAATAAGATATAATGTTGTATTTTATATATTAAAACATATATTTGCAAAGATAAAACAAAATACATAACAAAAAAATGTT
>DJSP01000015.1 GCA_002438065.1 Caryophanales bacterium UBA6331
AATTTATTCTATTTTACTGAAAAAAACAAGGAATTTTAGCTAATTTAATCCTTCCTAATTATTGTTTAATTTTCACTTATTTATTTTGAATCACTAGCAATTGTATAAGATACTGCTCCTATAGTTGCTTGAAACTTACCATTTTCTAAAGTAGATTTTTCATCTTGCCATAAAATAATTTTAAAATAATTAGTTGAACCTTTTGCAAAATTACTTATAGAACTTAATAAATAACCTTTAGTGTTTTGATTAGCGGTATCTGCATTTTCTTCTAAATCCATTAAAACTTTATCTATATATGTTGTTTCACTACAAGTTTTATCAGCACATTCAGTATATGCTATGTGAACATCACTTGCAAGAAGAGTGCTCGTATTAAACACTTCTAAATTAATAGAAGATGTTAAATCAGTATTATTATTATTTTGAACATAAAAAATATACGGCTCACAATTTAATCCTTCGCTTGCTGTTATTGGATAACTTTGACATAACTTTAAAGATCCACTTACGGGGTAAATATCTAAATCTACTTTCATTGATTTAACAGTATTTAATGAAGCTAAATCCGAAATTTTTATATCAAATACATAAAAAGCATAACCAACGCCTAAAATTATTGTAGCAAATCCAAAAATAATTGAAAACACTAACAATAATGTTTGATTTTTAAAAAAATTCTTTTTCATATTTTCACCATACTCTCTATAAAAGAATATCATAGATTTAATCTTTTAACAAGAAAAAAGCAAGTATTACTTACTATAAACACTTACTTTTTTCTTATCTTTTCCTAATCTTTCATATTTTACTACACCATCAATTAATGCATATAAAGTATGATCTTTACC
Organism: Caryophanales bacterium UBA6331; assembly: GCA_002438065.1. Classification (GTDB taxonomy): domain Bacteria; phylum Bacillota_I; class Bacilli_A; order RF39; family UBA660; genus CAG-533. The sequence continues at coordinate 852 of DJSP01000015.1, forward strand.
CATTCCAACGTTTGTTCCTGGGTAGATTTTAGTACCTCTTTGACGATAAATAATATTACCTGCTACGCAAGTTTGTCCATCTCCTAATTTAGCACCTAATCTACGACCAACAGAATCTCTACCATTTTGAGTAGATCCTTGAGCCTTAACATGAGCGAAACGTTGAATGTTTAATTTAATTAATAACATTTTTATTTCTCACTTTCTATTTTAATATTTTTTGGATAATCTTTTGCTAAATCTTTTAGCATTAATATTAAGTTATTAAATAATTTGTCTGATATATCATTATTGTTAATTATTTCTAAATAAACTGTATTTCCATCATCTTCATATATAAGTGATGATGAATCGATAGAACTAATATTATTAACTGTGCAAGTTACCAAACTAGATACACTAGCACAAACTATATCTTTACCATATTCAGCATAATTAGCATGTCCTGATATTTTCATCCAATTATTACTATAAATAACTTTTATCATATTAACCAACTATAGATTTAACTACTAATTTAGTATATGGTTGTCTATGTCCTTTAGTTAGACGATATTTCTTTTTAGGTCTATATTTAAACACTAAAATTTTCTTTTGTTTACCATGTTTAACTACTTCGCAAACAACTTTAGCTCCTTTAACATATGGAGTTCCAGTTTTTTCGCCAACAGCAAGTACATCAGTAAAATCAATTGTAGAGCCTGCTTCTGCATCTAATTTTTCTACAAAGATTTCGTCACCTTCAGCAACATAATATTGTTTACCACCTGTAACAAATATAGCTTTCATTAATTTTCCTCCCATCTTTTTAGGACTCGCCTTTAAGGTGTGCTTAAGCATCTTTTTACCTTTTCAGTGCGGTTTATAAATTAATTACAAACATAGTTAATATAGCAAATTTTTCTATTTATGTCTATAACTTTTATTAAGTTTGTTAAATTTCTATTTAATCATTAATTTAGGATTAAATTGTTCAATTATTTCTGAGTTTTGAAGTTTTTCTATGGCTCTTTGCTTTAATTCATATACTCTTTGTTTCGTAATACTTAATAATGATGCTACTTCACTACAATCTATTGGCTCGCCTGTTTCAAAGCCAAAATAATACCAAAGTACTTCTTTTTGTCTTTTAGTAAGATTACATGAATTAAATACTGAATTTTTTAATAGTTCATTAAGGTAAGTATTTTCAAATTCTAGAATACAATTATCTTCTTCAGGAATTTTTTCAATTAACTCATATTCTGGAAAAAATTCTTCCTTTTGTTCTTCATTATATAAAATTTTATTTAACGAAAGTGTGTTATCTAATAACACTTTATATTCTAATACTTCATCTTTACTAACATGAAGTTCTGTTGCTATTTCAGTATTAGTTGGCTGAATTCCATATTGAGAATAGTACGTGAGAATATATTTTTTAACCTTTAGGATTTCAGTTATAAACGCGATAGGAACTTTAAAATTAAAATAATTTTTAACTAAATATCTATTAATATATCCTTTAATCCAATATTTAGCATATGTGCTAAAACAATAGCCTTTTTTATAGTCAAATCTTTCAATTGCTATTATTAATCCTTGACATCCTACATTAAATAATTCAGAAATGTCATATACTTTATCCTTAAACTTTTTAGCGATAGAAATAACTAAACATAAGTTATGTAAAATTAGTTGTTCTCTTGCTTCAATACTACCTTGTTCCATATCTTTAAACAATTTATATTGGTCTTCTTTTGACAATGTATTTAATTGATATTCATCAATATATTCTAATATTAAATCCATTGATTTATGTTCATTATGATTTTTCTTTGACATTTGTTTGTTTCTCCTTATTTAATTATCTTACTATTTTATATTCTTTAAAGACTTTATTTTGGCTTAATTTTTTTAAAGTTCTCTCTTCAAGTTGTCTAACTCTTTCTTTATTTATTCCTAGTATTTTTCCTACTTGTTCTAAAGTATAACATTTACCATCTTTAAATCCATAACGATATGCAATAATTATTTTATCTCTATCTGAAATATTTGTTAATTTTTTTAAAACAGTTCTAAATTGCTTACCAAATATTTCATTCTCAATACATTCAGTAAAATCCATTGTCTTTTCATCAGGAATAAGATCGATTATTTCTACTTCACCATCGTATTCATCATTACTTGTCTCTACGCAATAAGATAATACATTATCTATATTTTTTATTGCTACTTTTACCGTTTCTACTGGTAATTTAGTTTGTAATGCGATTTTTTCAATAGAAGGTTTATAACCATATTCAGAATAAAAATCATTAATATAAGTTTTTATTTTGAAAATAATCTGACTAATTTCGACTGGTACTCTAATGATTCTTGATTCATTATCTATAGATCTTATAATAAATTGTCTTATCCAATATATTGCATATGTAGAAAATTTAACTCCCATTTTATAATTATATTTTTTAGCCGCTTTAATAAGTCCTTCGTTTCCTGATTGAATTAAATCAATTAATTCTATTCCGTTATTTTGATATTTTTTTGCAACACTTACAACTAATCGTAAATTATAATAAATTAGCTCATCTAAAGCAGATTTATCGTTACTTTCATATCTTTTACATAATTCACATGTTTCGGAATAAGTTAATATTTTTGACGGTAATGAACGAAGATACTGTCTAAGAATATCGTTATATAACATATTTAATTGAATTTCTTCGTTAATATCTTCATCAAGTTCATATTCATTATTATAATTATTTGGTTCATTAGATTTAAGAATATTTAAAAATCTTAAAGCTTTTAAACAAGATTTAATAAAATTTTTATCAGTTAATTTATTAATTTCATTTGATATTATTATCTTATTTAAAGAGTTTGCAAATAAGGTATTAGTATTAATTAAACTTAGCATTTCATTATTATTAAGATTTATTTTTTTAATTTTTAGATATTCTTCTAACTTATTTACATTTTGAAAATAATTGTTTTCTTTAAAATTATCATTTATATATTTGTTAATAATTTCTAATTTTTTTGTATCTATATTATTATTATTCATTTTAGTCTCCCAATGACATGATTTTAATTAGTGAAACTGACGAATTTTTCTATTCTTTTTTAGTTTTCTTAAGGCTTTAGATTCAATTTGTCTAACTCTTTCTCTTGTCACCCCATAGATTTGGCCAATTTCTTCTAAAGTATATTTTTTTCCGTTAAATCCAAAACGATATTTTATTACAGCAAGTTCTCTTTCGGTTAAATTTGTTTCATAATTTAAAATGTGATTAAAATCATCTTCAAATAACTTTTGCTGTTGTTTTTCGTCACTATTTTTATCATCAGGTATGAATTCTTGCAATTCAGTTTCATCAGCATCGACACCTTTTCCAACAACTGTTTGATTTAAAGAAACTGTTCCATTCATTAAAATTAAACATTCTTCTATTCTACTTTCATTAATATTTAATGCTTTTGATATTTCTTCGGCATTTGGATATCTATTATAAAGTTCGAAAAATTCATTTGAGTATTTTTTTATTTTATAAAAATGTTCACTAATATGAACAGGAATTCTAATGTTTCTTGACTCATTAGCAATACATCTTGTAATTGATTGTCTTATCCACCATCTAGCATAAGTTGAAAATTTCCATCCTAGTTTATAATTAAATTTTTCAATAGCTCGTATTAAGCCTTCTATACCAGATTGAATTAAATCTAATAGTTCTACACCACGATTATTATATTGTTTGGCAACTGATATAACTAGTCTAAGATTATGGGTTACTAACTCATCAAATGCCTTTTTATTACCTTTTTCAATTTCTTTACATAGTTCTATAACTTCATTTTTTGATAATATTTTTGATGGTATGCTTTTAACAAATAAGGCTACAGCATCCATTTCATTACTTGATGCATATAAATCAAAATCATCTAAATTTTCATATTCTTCTTCGGTTTCATCTGTTTCTTTACAATCTTGACAGTAATATTTATAAGCTTTAATCATTAAATTAACAAAATAAACATTCATTGAATTTAACTTATCAATATTTTCGGGAATGCATACAGTAGATATCATCTTTTTAAATAATTCGTTATTTTTAATTAACATTGCAATATCAATAATATCGTATTTTTCTTTTTCCTCATTAAATATAATTTTACTTTCTAATATAAATGAAATTAATTTTTCTAAATTATTAAATGCTTTAATTTCGCTATCTTCAAAATTTTCATTTATAAAATTGTTAATCATTTCTAAATTTTTGTTGCTCATAATTAAACTCCCCTTTCGAAATTGACTATATACTACCATAAAATTAACCATAAATCAAGATATTTTTAACAATTTATATACTTATGTTCGGGTATTAGCCAAAATAAAAAGAAGCACATAGCTTCTTAATGAATTAATTTAAAGCGTCTTTTAATTTGTTTCCAGCTTTAAATGTTGGAGCAACTTTAGCAGGAATTTTAATCTTTTCTTTAGTTAAAGGATTAATTCCTTCTCTAGCAGCTCTTTCTTTAGCAGCAAATGTTCCGAATCCAACTAATGAAACTTTGCCACCTTTCTTTAATGCTTCAGTAATACCAGCAAGTGTTGCATCTAATGCTCTTAGAGCTTCAGCTTTACTCATATTTGCTTCAGTAGCAATAAATTCTACTAATTCTTGTTTAGTCATTTTGACTTCCTCCTATTTTAATAATTTTATAAGGCAAATTACCCTACAAATAAAATTTACCAAAACTGGGGACAAAATGCAATAAAAAAGGGCTATTTTTTGAAAAAATATACGATTTTACTTAACAAAATTATCAAATTATATAAATATTAATCTCTTTTAAATTCTTTTGGTTTATTATTAGATACATATTTAACAAATTCACCCATTATTTTATACTTTTCGATTCCTTCTTCAGTAAAAAAAATACTTTTTCTTAAATTAAATCTACAATAACTATCTATTAAGCTTGATATAAAATCTTTTTCTTTATCTTTATTTATATATATAGTTCCAGGCCATGAAGGAATCAGTTCTTTTGGTAAGTCAACTTTGTAATTACCTATGGATACAAATTTGTCTAAATCTTTTTTTGTAATATTTAGTTCAAATAAATAAGAGTATAAATAATTAAATTCATCGGGATAGAATATAGTTTTCCGATTTTTCTCTGCATCATCATATGTTTCAGGACCATGAAAAGGATAAAATCTTTCTTCCCATAAACTTAGATCTTCCTTTACATACTCTGAATTATTTATAATATTTAAATCCATATTATCGATAGAATCTATTATTTTGGCTCTAAATAATTTTTTTGAGATACTACTATCATATTTTTCACTAAAATCTTCTGATTTTATAAAAAGGAAATATTTTCCATCAAATTCTTTATTATAATTTTCAATCTTAATAGCAAGCGTATCGCCTTCGTTTAATTTTATCATTTTTTGACTCCTTTAATTATCTAATATAAATATATCATATTTTTTATGTTTAAAAAAATAAAAAAGACAACACTTTTAAATGTTATCTTTATAAAACTATTGCTATTAAGTTATTTGATCCTTTATTAACAATCTTAGTAACTGTGTTAGATAATTTATATCTAGTAGCTTCTGGCATCATTGATAATTTAGCTTCTATTCCTTCTTTAACAATGACATCTAAACTACGCCCAAATATTTCACTCTTCCAAATACTTGATGGATCTTTTTCATAATCCTTCATTATGTAATTAATTAATTCTTTACTTTGCATTTCAGTTCCAATAATAGGCTCAAACGTACTTTCAACATCGACTTTCATTAAGTGAATTGAACTAGCTAAAGCTTTTAACTTAACACCATATTTAGAACCTTGTTTAATAATTTCGGGAGTAGATAGTTTCATATCTGATAAGCTTGGATAAACAATACCATAACCAGTTGCTTTTGCCATTTTTAAAGCATCTTTAACGCTTGATATTTCATCTTTACCACTTGAGTAATCCATAAATATTTTAAGTAAATTTCCTTTGGTTAATGATATTCCACCAAGAAGTTCTTTTAAGGTTTCATTATATAATTCATTTGATGAATCTAAATTTAAGGTTACAATACCATTAGATGTGTTTACATTAGAAATATATGCTTTAGATATGTACTTACTATCTTTATAATAATTAATTATATTTTCAGCATCTTTAAGTTTACTTATTCCATCCATACTTTCTCTTAATTTAGTTAAATATTCCTCTTTAATTGGATGATTATTTGCTAAACTATGAACCCATGATGGAATATTTATTTCAATATCTAAAATCGGGAATTCATAAAGAGCTGTTTTTAAAATTTCATACATATCTAATTCTGTCATTTTATCTACATTTACAGGAAGAACAGGAACATCGTAATTATCAGTTAAACTTTTAGCTAAGTTTCTAGTTTCTTCTTTTTCTGGATGAGTTGTATTTAAAATAACAATAAATGGTTTATTAATCATTTTAAGTTCAGTTATAACCTTTTCTTCAGTACTAGTTATTTCTCCTCTAGTAAACTCACCAAATGAGCCATCAGTTGTCATTACGATTCCGATGGTAGCATGATCTTTTATGACTTTTTCAGTTCCAATCTCAGCAGCTTCCATAAAAGGAATTTCTTCGTCATACCAAGGTGTTTTTACCATTCTAGGGTTACCTAATTCATCCTCGTAACCATTTGCACTTTTAATTACATAGCCAACACAATCTATAAGTTTAACATTGGTTGTAAACTCATCTATTTTAATATTTGCTCCTGATGATGGAATAAACTTAGGTTCCATGGTCATAATTGTTTTACCGGGAGCTGATTGTGGTGCTTCATCTATGCATCTTTTCTTTAAATCTTCATCTTCAATATTGGGTACAATAAAATTCTCTATTACTTTTTTAATAAATGTAGATTTACCAGTTCTAACTGCTCCGACAACGCCTAAATATATTTCTCCATTTCCCCAAGTTGAGATGCTACTTATTATCTCTTTCTTTTCCACACTCATTTTCCTTTCATTTAAAATGTATGAATGTAGTAAATATTTATGCAAGAAAAAACTAAGTTTATTAAAACCTAGTATTATTTATAGATGTTAATTTATTATAAATCGGTAATAAAACTTTTTCATATTTATATTTTAAAGCTTTCATATAAAAATCTTTTTGAATTTTACTCAAAACAGGTAGCTTATTATATTTTTCTGGCAATTCATTAAATATTCCTTGAATTTCTAATAAATTTATTTTTGGAACAATTCTCAAAATAGCTTCATTGCAATCTTTATTAACCATTGACTCTATAAATTTTAAAGGATTTATAGGCTTACCAGCTTGTCTATATATAGATATTGCACTCTCATAAATAGATTGTTTAAATTTAAACTCATCATTATAAATTTGGTTTAATTTAGTATCACTTGCTTTATTAAAGAATGCGACACCATTGTCATAAACTGGAGCAATTCTTAATTCTTTTGTTTCTCTATCTACAACTAATCCCCAGTTACCTTCGTTTCTATCATTATTGCCTATAAAAGCATCTATTACAAACATATTCCAAAATCTTTCTTTTAACTCTATATTGGATTTGAAATATGAATTTTTCTCAATGATTATTAAAATTTTCTCTAAATCATTTCCTGAATCAATAGATGATGAAGATGAAATTTTTTCAATTTCTTCTTCTATATTTTCATCATATTCATTTTTTATTGAATTGTAATCAAAAATTACTTCTTTTGAATTTAAAAAATCTTTACATGCTACCACAACTTTACCATTAGCAATACCTAGTTTCGTTTTATGAGTATTTATACAAATTGATTCATAAATTGTGATCCAATATACTCTGAAATAGGCGTAGTAGAATAAGATAGTCCCTCTAAATTCATACTTTTGGTAGATTTAGGATATTTTAAAAACCATATTTCACCATTTATAAGAATACCTTTTTTGCTTCCACCATGGCCACCATAACTAATGCCACTTAAATCGAAATTGTCAAATTCTTCTAATTTAATCATATAATCCTCCGTATTTTTTTAATAAAGTTTTGTAATCCCTTTCTGTAATACGATTATTAAGTAAATATGATTTTGCCTCAATTTCTAGCAGATCAAATTTTATGTCGTAATTAAACCAATCGCCTTCTTTATCATATTCTTCTAATTCATTTATAATTTCTTGATGCGTTTTTGGTAGTTTAGATATATCATATTCAATATTATAATCATACAATGGTTTATCCGTCTTAAAAGGATCTTTACTATTTTTCATCTTACCCTCCTATTAGAGTATATCAAATATTTCTTAATTAAATATAGCTAGTTACAAATTACTATAATTATTTTTTTCTAATTAATTTTTTATTTGAAAATTTTATTAAATCATCAGTACCTATAGTAACTATTTCTCTTTTTATACCATCTTGAATTAACTTTATTTGTTTTTGCATTATATAAATATACATTTCAAAATTAGGCCAACTGTTACTATATATATTTTTATTATATTTACCATCTCCATCATTTATATCAAAAAGTCCCGCATTGTAATATTCTCTATCTTTAGCAAACTCATTAGAAGAAAAAAATTCACTAGCAAAATTTTCTTTTATACTGCCATTTTCATTGAAATAATTTAAACCAATTGGTGCCTCAGTAAAGTAAATATTACTTAACTTTACTTTTTGACCTGTTCTTCTTATTTCATCAATATAATCTTTGCTAATAAGTAAATTACGATATTCTTGATAATGTCTATCATAAAATTCTTGTCCTTTAAGTTTAATTAAACTAGTTAATATTTCTCTTTTTATTTTAGATTCTAATGTTTTAAAATAACATAATATGCTAAAAGAAATTCTGCATAAGCCATATATCCTACATAAGAATTCGGATTGCATATTACAAATATATCGGATGATATCATATTGTATAAAAAGTTAAGTTCTAAATTAGCTATATCAGTTTCTTCTTCGCCTTTGAATTTAATACTGCCTTCATCATCCTCTTTTGGTTTCCATTCTTTATTTGGTGCTACAACGTTTATGCCTTTGTTTTCTAAACTAGATATTAAATTTTGAATTTCTAGCCAGTACTTTCGATAACTTTCGCCAATGGTTGCAGTAGTTTCTTTATTATAAAAATCTCTATATAAACTCATTATATCAATCCCTTTGTGCGTTATTTTAGCACATTTTTAAATTTTTTTCATTAAAAAACTGTTAAAAGTAGCCCTCATAACAGTTTAAACATAATTTAATATGATTAACTATTTATAATATTAATCACTAATGGAGATATTATAATTAATAGAATTAAAGGAATAAATATAAATACACTAACTAAACTTATTTTAATAGGCATTTTATTAATTCTTGCTTTAGTATCTAGTATTAGTTTATCAGATAAATAAGATAATTGATTAGATAAAGATTCAACAATATTACTTCCATAAATATTTGATTCTACTAAATTTAAGATAATATTATTTACAGTATCAGATGGTATTCTAAGTTTTAAATCATCAAGTGCTTCATTTAAACTTTTACCTAACGCAACATCATCAATAACTTTATTAAACTCTTTGGATAATTCATTATCAATATTGTTACTAGTTAGTTCTATTGCACCACCTAAATTAGTACCTGATTCTAAATTTAAACTTAATATTTGAAAGTAAAATATTGATTCTTTTTCTAATTTTTTTGCTCTTTTTAATAAGCGATAATCAAAAAAGATATATTCCATAGATTTAAAATAAATAGCTACTATAATGAAAGAGATTATTAAATTTATTTTTAATAATATTAAAATTAGAAAAATAAATAAAGATATAATAAGATGACTTGTCAGTAATTCATCAACGTTATAACTATGAGATAAACCAAATAATTTATTTTTTTCATTTATTCTTTTTAAAGAGTTTTTTGTATATATTTGACTTACTAAACTATTCATAATCCACCTTCAATATTTTTTTTATGATTAAAATATAACTTACGTATAAAATTATAATTAATAATATTATCACTATTCCAATAGGATTGGTTATTAATGGTGCAAAATAATCGGGACTAATTATTAAAAGTACAGTAGTTAATAATATAGGCATAGCAAGTAAGCAATAATAAACTAACTTAGATGATGCGGTCATACTATTTAATTCATCTTTTAATCTTTTATTATTGGTAAATGAATTTTCAATATTAGAAAATACTCCAACTAGATTACCTCCAGTTAAATTAAGCAGTGATAATGTACTAGTTATATACTTTATATCTTCTACTTTTGCTCTTTCATAAAAGCGATCAAATACATCTTTTAAATCTAAACCATATTCTAAATCATAACTTATTTTAGCAAATTCTTCTTTAATTGGACCTGATAAATCTTTAACAACCATATCAACTGCTTGAGTAATATTGTATCCTGATTTAAAGGCGCTATTCATGATAACTATGGCTTTTAATAAATCATTTTCAATTAGTTTATTTCTTCTATTTGATACTACATTTAAAACAACATTGTAAGCATAATAACTTAGTAGCATAATCAATAATAAAAACATTATATTAAAACTATTTTGAAATAAGCTATATAAAATATATAAAATTCCACATATTATTGATATACAAAATTTAGTAGCTATAATTGAAATACCACTATTGTCTTTATAGGCATATTTATTAAATTTTTTTGATTTATTTTTAAAATAGACAGATTTACTTAAGATATTAATTAAAATGTTTTTAACTTTTAAATAAACACTATAGAAATAGTCTCCAATACTTACTGATTTATCTTGATTTTTAATAGTATATTTATTTATTCTCGAACTTAATTTTAATGATTTATTAAGTTTGATAGTATAAATAATTATAAACACTAATAGTAAGATAAGAATTAATTTAACTAATACACTTAAGTTCATATTTATTTTCCTTTCTATTTAAAGATATTATCTAAAGTATTTACTCCTCTTGATTTTAATATATTATATACGTGTGGTTTTTTACTAGTCCTAACATATTCACCATTTTCTTCACCGGTTTTAGTTATACCTTTTTGTTTAAATTCAAATATTGTATTTAATTTAATTACATCACCATTAAAACCAACTACCTCGGAAATATTGGTTATTTTTCTTTTACCATCATGCATTCTTTCAATATTAATTACTAAATCAATCGCATTATCAATATATTCTCTTATCGCTTTAACTGGAATATCAATTCCACTCATTAATACCATAGTCTCTAACCTATTTAAAGCGTCTTCGGGACTATTTGCATGAAGTGTTGTTAATGATCCATCGTGACCGGTATTCATAGCTTGTAACATATCAAATGCTTCTTTACCACGACATTCTCCAACAATAATACGATCAGGTCTCATTCTTAAAGCATTTATAACTAAATCTCTAATTGTTACTATAGAACTATTATTATAATTCATTGTTCTTGTTTCTAAACTAATAACGTGTTCTTGTTCTAATTTTAATTCAGCAGCATCTTCAATTGTTATGATACGTTCATCATTGCCGATAAAAGAACTTAAAATATTTAAAAGTGTTGTTTTACCACTACCAGTTCCTCCACAAACAATTATATTTAACTTTCCTCTAACTGCTCCTTCTAAAAATATAGCCATATAATTTGTTAAACTACCAACTCTTAGCAAATCTCCAATATGAGTCATATTTCTTTTGAATTTACGAATAGTCATAACGGGACCATTAACTGATAATGGCGGAATAACGGCGTTAATACGAGAACCATCTTTTAATCTTGAGTCAACCATTGGACTTGATGAATCAATAGTTCTTCCTTGTGGACCAATTAATCTTTGAATAGTTCTAATTATATGATCGTTATTAATAAATGAAACACTGGTATCTTTAACTATTTTACCATCTATTTCAACATAAACATCTTTAGGACCATTAACCATTATTTCACTAACATTATCATCAGTTAATAACTCAGTAATAGGACCATTACCACTTACTTCATCTTCTATTAAATTATAGATATGATTTCTTTCAACATTGGTTAAGTCATATCCTTCAAGACATTTATCTACTTCATTATTTATAAAGTCACCCAACTCAATTCCTTCAGGTATTTCAGTATCAACTAAATGTTCAATTATTATTTTTCTTAATTTATCTAATAATTTTTTATCGGGAAATACATCATAATCAGATAACATGCTATCTTGATAATCATTAGGATGAGCAAAATCAAAAGATTCTAATAAGGTTTTTTTCATTATTTTTTACCTCCTATCATATCATTTGCTATTAATTCAAGGATTTTTTCATCTTTAAATTTACTATATTTATAAGTTATTAATTCACCATTTAAAACAAGTTCATCTAATTTTGACACATGAAAACTAGGACTAATTACATAATCAATATTTGATCCTAATATATTTTTTAAATCATAATTACTAAAGAAATTTTTATTAGGTATAAAACTATTATTAAGAATTATTTTATATTTTTTTAATTCATTTTCTTCAAATATGTTAAGAATATTTTTTAAATTTTTTAAGGAAACAAAGTCGTTAGTGGTTACAAAATAAATTAAGTCACTCTTATCTAAAGCAAAGACATTTACTTCATTTAGACTACTGGCTGTATCTATTAATATTATGTCATATGAGTACACACATTTGTCTAACAAGATATTTATATATTTTAAATTGATACGTGATGCTTGTCTTGGGTCTTTTGGACACGCAATAAATGAGATATTATTATCATACTTAGTTATATATTTATCCATATCTTCATATTTATTATTTAAGTAATCTTCAACAAAGTTATAGATGGTTTTAGTTACGTCTTTATTAAGAGAAAAAGCAATTGCCCCGTTTGTTAAGTCTAAATCAACGATAAGAACTTTTTTATTCATTTTAGATAATATACCAGCAAGTGAAAGAAGCGTCGTTGTTTTTCCTACTCCGCCTTTGGCTGAATACATACATACAATTTTACCTCTAGCCATATTAAAAACCACCTTTATTTTCTTTTATAATTATACCATTATTTGTATTAATAACAACATAATTTATTTTAATATTATAATTTTTAATATTTATTATCTTACCAAATGTACTTTTAAAACTATAACTATTTTGAATATATATTTTATCTTCTTCTATTTTATAATTAAAATTATTGGTACTATAACCATTTTTTTGATATAAATCTTTTATTTGTTCTTTATCTTGAGTACTTTTTAAAATAGTTTTAGTGACACTTTCATATTTCATTTGCTCATTTATGATGTCTGCATAATCATAGGTAAATGCAAGGGAAATAAATATTACTGGTAAAATGATAATAAATATTGTTAAACTTTGTCCTTTTTTATTCACTTAGTATTACCCTTTCGCTTTTAATCTTATAAGGTTTTCCTAAAACTTTAGATAAACCTGGTGTTATTGTTTTATAGTTTTTAGTTAAGGTTAAATAAACATAATTATCTTTTGTCTCGTATGTTAATGTTGCATCAGTTATTTTATTTAACTCATCGATTTTGTTTTCTTTATATAGAGTTATTGTTTCATTCATGTCTGATTCTAAATGATTTTTATAAGAAAAAATTAGCATCATATCAGTTATAAACATGATTATATAAATTATAACTGGAAGTATAATGATAAATTCAACTAATGCTTGTCCTTTTTTATTCATTTTACCAACCCTTATCATAACTAAATTATAAGATATTTATGACATTTTTACAATTAAAAACGATAGTTATTTTTATCAATATCGTCTTAATTAGAATTCATATATCTTAATTTAATTTATATAGAATAATACGAATATTTATTATATTTTTATTGTTTATCTTGCATAAAGAGAATTTGATTTTTTAAAACTTTCAAAAGTTCTATCAATATCTATACAGGATAAAATCCACTCTATTTGTTTTGCTTGAATTTCAAAGTATGATTTTTGTTCATAATTATTGTCTTTGTTGTGATTTATTAATGCTTTAGTAATTCTTTCTCCTAATATTATATCAATTGCAACCATTTGAATAGGTATTCTAGTTTTTGATTCTGAATAAAAACCATATTTTTCACTTATATGTTCATCAACAAAATATATATATTCATCAAAATTATCCATAATATAGCTTAGTTGAAATTTTCTTTTTTGCAGATGATTCATAAACTCTAAAGGATCTATAAGGCTTCTCTTTTCGGGAATCTCATCACATAATTTATCAATTTCATTCATTATAATTTCTTTAATTTCATTTCTATATATATTTTTCATATACACTCCTGTATAATTAAATTTTACCATATTTTTATTAAAAAACGAAATGTAATTTTCATGTAATAAATATTTAATTTAAAAAACTATTAACAACTTTTTATTGCTAATAGTTTCTATATTTATTTTTTTAATTCATCTATTTTAATACTTCTAGTATGCTTAATTGCTTCCCATTTATTATATTTTTTTATAAATACGGAGATATTTATTGGAATCCAACTTAATAAAAATATTGAGAACAATATAATTGTTGCTGTCATTCCTTTTAAATCTTTTTTCTTATAAAGTAACGCGAATATTTCCACAGCAATACCCATAGCAAGTAATACACAGAAGAAAACAATATTAGTTGCAAAAAAGTAAGAAAATATATCATGCAACTGTATCCCAACTATTTTAAAGATTACTAGTAATACTAAATTAAAGAATGAAATAACTTGCATTAATGGTCCTAAATATACCAAAGACATATCTAAACTGGCTAATCTTCCTGTTTTAAGAAAGTTTTTAAACAGTTTAGCACTATATCTATTCATACATTGAATAATTCCTGCACTCCATCTTTTTCTTTGCTTCCATGATGCTCCAAAGTTAATTGGATATTCATCATAAGTTATAGCTTCTTCTACAAACGCAATTTGCTCGTTTTTTAGGGCACACTGACCAGTAAATTCTACATCTTCTGTTAATGTATAAGTCTCAAATCCGTCGCGATCAATAATATCTTTACTAATCATAAATCCAGTACCATTAATTGATGCAGATGAGTCAAATGCCATTCTTGATTGATTAAAGAAAATATTTTGAAATAAATAGAATATTGTGTAACTACCACTAATCCAATTATCTTTTGGATTCTTACTATCACGATATCCTTCGGCTACCTTATATCCGGAATTATAACAATCATTCATATGTTTTAAGAAATCTTTATGAACAAGGTTATCTGCATCAAAAATGATATATGCATCTATCTCTTTATTATCTTTTAATTTTTCAAACGCCACTTTAAGAACATCGCCTTTAGTTTTAGTAGGTTTGTTACATTCAATAACTGTTGCACCAGCATCAAGGGCTACTTTCGCAGTATTATCTGTACAATTATTAGGTACAACAAATATACCATATTTATCTTTTGGATAATCTAATTGTTTTAAGCTTTCTATTAAATTGCCAATAACTTGTTCTTCATTTCTAGCAGCCACTATTATTGCAAAAAAACTTTTCTTTCTACTTTTTTTAAAATTAACTTTACTTTTCTTGATTATTCCTAAAAAACCACTTACGGCAAAATACAAACCATAAATTAGTGTAATATAGAATAATATGTAATAAATTGTTTTTACGATAATTATCATACTTCTCACACCCAAATCATTATATAATATTTTTTACTTATTCTCTACTTCTTATTTATTAAAAGTTTTTCTTTCTATACCATATATCACCTTTTGATATCTTTAAATATCACCTTTATTATATCACGGATATTGTTTATTAATAGTATTTTTATAAAATTTGTGTAAATTTATATGTTAATTTGTTATATTTTCTTTATTTTAGAACACACTAATAACTTTATAAAATAATAAGGATACTGCTTTATAACAATATTTTTATTTAGATATTTAAAGATTTTCTATTTTCTCTTTGGGAAGGCCTGTTATTTTTGATACTTCAGAAATACTAGTTCCTTTAGATAATAATTTCTTGGCAATTGAAATTTTTTCTTAAGTTTTTTAAAAACATGAAAAAAGATAACCGTTAAGTTACCTTTTGATACAGTTTTTTATTTTTTGTATTAATCAAATATATTTTTATCCGATACGGAACGCTGGAGCAAAA
>DJSP01000042.1:0-36072 GCA_002438065.1 Caryophanales bacterium UBA6331
ATCTGGGCTGTGAATAGTAACTTTTTTTGAATTTTTAAGGCAATTTTGGTGTTGTTTAACTACTCTCTTTTGCTTACTTTCTAGATCTTTTTGTTTAACTATTTTAATTTAATAAATTTTTCATCATTTCTACATTTTAAATTAAAATAATTATCAAAATAAATTCGTTAAAATAAAAACACCATAAACACGGGGTTTTGGTGCATTTCCCATAAAAGGTAATCACCCAACATTCCAAAATTAAGTGTTCCTTTTTTATTTTATGTAAGTTTTCCTTACATATTCATAATATCAAATTTTAATAATTTGTACAATAGTAATTTTAACAGAATATGAATAATCGTTAAATATAATTAAATTCTGTTTTAATAATTATCTATTGTATTTTCTTGACATTTCTTCATTATATGTAAGAATTTTAACAGCTTGTTTAGCATCTATTTCAGTTAATCCAGTTGCATTATTTGTAATGACATGGCGATCTAAATTTAATGTATTGTCATTATCTAAAACTACATATTCAGTTATACCTAATTTTTTTAGTTTTACAGCTATTTCTTGAAGTTTATCTTTATATTTATTACTAATTGTTAGACTTATAACATTCTTATCTAAACCATATTCTTCTAATTTATTCATTAATATGTATAAATAGTCAGGAAATAAACGCCAAATAGATGTAATTATTATTTTAGCATCTGTTTCATCTACTATATATTTTAAATTATGTAAACATTCATCATCAAATGGTTCAATCATATTATCACTATAAGTTACAAATGATCTAATAAATGCAGTATGTTCATTAGAATTTAATATTCCATCAACATCTAAAAATATTGCTTTCATCTTATTACCCTTACAACATAATAGCCCTTATCTCTTTTCAATATTTCAGCATGATGTTCTTTGTTTAAGTCAGAAACGACTGTTTTAACACCGTGATTATTTCGCATTACAAACCATAATTCTCCATTTTCAGTAAGATAATTAAACGAAGAATTAAGTATTGTTAAATATACTCCTTTGCCTGCTCTAATGGGTGGATTAGTTATAATTAAATCATATTTATCATTAATTTTATCATACATATCACTTACAAATACGTTTGCGGTTACTTTATTAGATTTTATATTCATATTTGTTAAATGAATAGCTCTGTTATTAACATCAACCATATCAAAAGTAATATTTTTTAACTTAGATAACATTATACCGATAAAGCCCACTCCACACCCCATATCTAAGCCTTTAACATTATCTTTACCATACTTTATATATGTTTCTACTAAAACTTTACTTCCTTCATCTATTTTATCTTTAGAAAATATTCCTAAATCACTTTTAAATTTAAATGTTTCATTATTATAAGTATAGTAAACATCTCTAAGTTCACTTTTTAAATTTTCATTATTATCAAAATATTGCATAACTTACCTTCTTTATCTTAAATTGTATATTTACGATATCCTTTCTTTTTTAAATATTTATAAGCTTCTAATACATTATCATCTATTTCTATTTTTGGTAAACCAAATAATTTGTGATGCTTTAACATAAATATTTCACCAACTATTTCATTTATAACACCAGATTCAGTCATATTATTTTCTTTTACTACTTTACTTATGTACTTTCTTAATGAAAGATTAACTGATGTTACTTTGCAATCAATATTATATTTTTGACATATTACCTTAGTTCTTTTTAAAGCATATGGTTTGTGAACTATTATTAAGCTATTATAATTTACTTTCTTTAAGGATTTTCTAATGTTTTGTTTAGTTGTCTTAGCATGCTCTTCAAGCACTATTTTATCATTATTAATACCTAATTTTAGAGCATATTCTTTAAATCTTCTAGCTTCGCTTGTTTTTATTTTACCAAGTGTTCCTTTTCCTTTATAACCACTAAAAATTATTGTTTTAAAATTATATTTATCATCTAATTCTTTTACTACTTCAGCAATGCTTGTATCGATAGATCCACAACCTAAGATAACATCACTTTTACTAATTTCATCTTTAGTATTTAAATAATTATATATAATTTCTGCTTTATTTAATATTTCTTCCATGTATATAATTTTAACATTTTTTGTTAAATTTTGTATATTTTATTTTATTTAATAAGAGTTTTTGGTTTTACTTTTTTGTTTGCTTCTTGTTTAACACAATTAAATATGGCATTTTTTAACTTTTGATTTTGGCTATTTAATATTTTATAAATAGGAATATTTATAATTATATCATTTGAATCATAAATTAAATCTGCTGTCCAAAGATTATTAACGTTTTTGATATTTTCTTCATCTGTACAAAATACTTTTACTATTAAATCAGGATTGTAATTTATAGTTTCTTTTAATAAGTATGTAGGTAAAAACGTAAGGCTAATGTGTTCATCTATTTCAGAAAGATAAAAGCTTAAATTACTTTTTAATTTTTCGTTTTCATCAATACTTCTTATTAATGCTTCCTCATTTAAATAAATATTAGGTCTAACCATCCATACATTTATGTTTGGCTTACATTTTATATTTCCATATTCTTTAGATATTTCATTTACCAAATCAGATAATTTAACTGTTAATGTTTCTTTAAGTAAATTTTTACTATCAATTTCTAAATTTACTAGTTCTTCTTCAAGACCTTTTTGCGATTCTTTAAAATCCTTGACTAAACTATCAATATAAATTTTAAATGCTTTTTTACGACTTTCAATTTCTTCGATAGTACTTTTTATTTCTTTTATAGTTGTTTCATATTTTCTAATTTTTTCTATATCTTTCATTGCTTTCCCTCCTACTAATATTTTTCCATTAATTTAGTTTTCCCATTTACTTCTTGCGGTTTTAAACAATTTATAACTGGCTTTCTTACTTCTTCATACATTACTATATCATATAGTGATAACTCAACAAGTATTTTATCTAAATCATAATTATTATAAATTGATTTACCTAGTAAATTGTTTAATTTAGATAATTTTAATAAACAATTATTTTTATAATTTTCATCTCTTTTTATTAAATGAATATATACTTGATTACTAAAATGAAAATCAAGGTATTGATCAAAAAACGTTCTATTATTATTTAATTTTATAGCTAATTTGCATGATAACTTATCAAATTGTTCAAATGTTGCTTCAATGGTTGATTCACTATAATTTTTAAATTCATCAATAGGCATTCCAACTATAAGATTAACTTCTGGTTTAATTTTAGTTAACTTTGCTAGTTCATCTAATAAATCAGCTAAATTAATTATTACTGTTTTATTTTTTATAAAATCATATTTTTTATTGCTCAATTCTTCTATTTCATTTGTAATTATAGCTTGAGATTCATTAAAACCTTTGGTTAATTTTGCAATATATGCTTTAAATGATTTTTCTCTTTCTTTTTTCATCTTGCCTTTCAGCTATTTGTTCATTATATTCTTCATAGGTTTGAATTAATTCTAATTCGTTCATTATATTCCTTCTTTCAAGTTCAATCTTAGTTTACTATATATTAACATTTATTTTCAATAAATTAAGGCAAAAAAATAAAAGTTAATCTTCTTTATTAACTTTTATAACTTCTTTTCCCTTATAAAAACCACATTTAGTGCATGCTCTATGAGGTCTAATTGCTTCTCCACAATTTGGGCAACTTACTACGTTAGCAGCAGTTTTCTTTAAATGTGTACGACGCATTCTTTTTTTAGTTTTACTTGTTCTACGAAATGGAACAGCCATGGTATCACTCCTATTCTTTAATTATTCACTTACAATTTCCCAGCCATTTCCTTTTTGGCTTTCTAATTTTGCTCCCTCTTTAGTAACTCTAATGGGGACTTCCAAGATAACATTTTCCCATAAAATGTCTAATAAATCAAGATAAAAATCATCTTTTAGGGTGTTTTCTGGAATTTCTTCCTCTATATGGGTATTAATTGGAACTAAAACATCTTCTAAAGTTATTGCACAAGGCATTATTATTTCTCCATTAATGTCTAAATCTAATTCAATATTATCTTCATAATTTACTTTAACTATACCTTTAACATGCATTCTATTTATTTTTCTAATATTTAATTTTTGATAATCTACTTTAGATAAATCTAAGTCAGTATCTATTTCTAATTTTTTAAATGCATATAATTTTCTTAAATCTAGTTTCATTACATCATTTGATTCATTTGACGCATAACTTCTTTAACTTGTTTTTGAGATGGTTTTCTACCCATACTACTCATCATAGTTTCAATCATTTTTTCATTAATTGGTGGATTTTTCTTTAAGTATTTTTGCATAAAATATCTTGCTAAGAAGAAACCAATTACAGCACCGATTAAAAGTCCTACGACTACAAGTAAAATATCATGTAACATTTGTAAATCACTCCTTACGTTTTTAATTATACTATATATTAACTAAATTAGATAGATAAAAATAGTCTCCTTTTTCAAAATCAATTAAAAATAAGTTAGGTATATCTTCTAAATAGTCTAAAAAATATGGGGTTATGGTATTAGTTTTTAAGATCATATAACTATTATTAACAATTAGTTTACTTGCTTCATTAGTGTAATAACTATTAAATGTATGAACACTGTTAAAAAGATTATAGCCATCTAATTCATTCATTTTACCATAAATATATTTATTTAATTCTCTTTTATTATATTTATCAACTAAACTGTTATATTCATTTTTTAAATAAGTAATATTTTCTTTAGTACCTAGTTTTATATTAAGTAATGCTTTGTAAAGATTATACGGCATGTTTTTAGTTAATTTATAATAATCATTATTAATTTTAAAAATATAAAAAGTTCGCATTTTTTATCACCGAACTTAATATATCAATTTTTTATTTATTATTTTGTCGAATAATGTCATTCTTTAAGTTATTTTTTATTTTTTCTTAGAAGCTTTTTTAGTAGTTGTAGTAATTTCTTCAAATTTTGCTTCTATTTTCATATTGCTTTCGACAACTGTTTCGTTTGTTACTTCCCTGCCATTAGAGTACCATCCAATAAACTTTTTACCTTCCTCTGTTGGATTTTCAGGTAATTTGATAGTTTCTCCTTTAACAACTTTTATTGTTTCAACTGTTTCGTTATTATTTGTAAATGTGACTGTAAATGTTGTTTTTACAAAGAATAATGAATAGATGAATAACAATGTTAAAATAATAGAAATAACTAATGTTAATATACTTGTTTTTTTCATTATTATTTAACCTCCTAATTTAATAGTACTATATTATTCTTTAAAATTAAAGATATAATCCATTATTTTGACTTCATCACCACGTTTAGCACCTAATTCTTCAAGTTTTTCATCAACACCCATTTTTTTAAGTTTATAGGCAAAATGCATAACTGATTCGTCTTCAGTAAATCTAGTCATTTTAAATAGTTCTTCAATTTTAGGTCCGGTTAATACCCAAATATTATTTTCTCTATGAATTTCAAATGGAACTTCTTCTTCGTATTTGTATACTTTTTCAGTTGTTGTAATAGTTGGTGCTTGATTATCACTTTCTTCAACTATTTCACCTAATCTTTTAATTAAAGCATCTAATCCTTCATTATAAACTGAGCTGATAGGATATACTTCTAAGTTAGGATATTTTTCTTTAAATTTAGCTAGATTTTCTTTAGATTCTGGTAAATCCATTTTGCTTGCGATTATAATACTTGGTTTCTTAATTAATGATTCATCGTACTTAGCAAGTTCATTGTAAATTGTTTCATAACTTTCTAAAGGACTAAATGAGTTTTCTCCTGACATATCAATGATGTGAGCAATTACTTTAGTACGCATAGCATGTTTTAAGAATTTAAAGCCTAATCCTACTCCATCTGATGCTCCTTCAATTAAGCCTGGTAAATCGGCAATTATAAATTCTTTGCCATAAGTTTTTACAACTCCTAAATTAGGAGATAAAGTTGTAAAATGATAAGCAGCAATTTTAGGAGAGGCATTTGTTATAACGCTTAAAAGAGTACTTTTTCCAGCAGAAGGAAAGCCAACTAAGCCAACATCAGCTAAAACTTTAAGTTCACATTTAACAAGAAGTTCTTCACCGGGAGCGCCTAACTCACTCATACGAGGAGCTGGATTATCATGAGTTGCTAAAGAACGATTTCCTCTTCCACCACGACCACCATGAGCAATTATTTTTGAACCAGAAATTAGATCACATATTACTTCATTTGTTTCAAGATTGGTTACAACTGTTCCTTCAGGTACTTTAATAATGACATCTTCAGCATTAGCGCCATTTTGATCGCGGCCTTTACCATTAACTCCTTTATCTGCTTTTACTGTTTTTTGAACCTTTAAGTCAATTAAAGTTTTTAATGATTTATCAGTAGTAAAAATGATATCAGCTCCTTTTCCACCGTTACCACCATTAGGTCCACCCATTTCAACAAATTTTTCTCTTCTAAATGAGGTACAACCATCGCCACCTTTGCCGGCTATTAATTTAACTGTTACTTCATCTACAAACATTTATATCACATCCTTTTTATATTATTTGTTATTAATTTATTTTTATTTCTTTGTTTGGCTATATATATTAACATATTAATTACTTTAATTCAATGATAGTACAACCTTCATTTTCACTGGAAATATACATTTTTAAGATTCTTTTATCATTTTTAAATCTTAAATGCAACTCTTGTTTTAATATACCTTCTCCCTTACCATGCACAATTAAGATTTTTTTATGATTTAATTTTAGGTTATCGTTAATAAATTCATCGACAGGAACGTATATCATTTCTCTAGTGTATCCGTGCAAGTCAAGACTTGGTAAGATATTTAAAAAGGGGCTACCTTTATACATTGGAAGCCTCTGTATTTGCATTATTATTAGATTCTTCGACTTGTTTACTATCTACTGTTTCTGTTGTTTCCGGTTTTGTTTCTACTTTAATTGAGCAAGCATCAAATATTTCTTGTTTATCTAAAATGTTATCAATTGTACCTATTTTTTCAGATGCTTTATAACAAGCCATATTGCATATTTTACCAATAACATCCATATCTAAATCGCTAATTATTCCGTAACAGAACGCACCTAAGAAGGCAGCTTCCATCATTAAATTATCAACTTGTTTTACTTCGATTTTAGGAATATATTTAACTTGACGATCTTTAACATAAAGTGTTCCATGATTTAGTAAGTTTAAAGTATATTTAGCATTTTCTAAGTCTTGAATTTTTTGCATTATGTCAACAAGTGTTTTAGATTTATTATAGTTAATATCTATTTTAGTTAAAGCACTAGCAAAATTTTCACTGGCAACAACATAGGTACATCTTTTAGATAAATTATAATATTCTTTAGATACTACATTAGCAAGCATAATCATTTTAGCGTTTGGATAGTTATTTGATGCTCCAATTGCACCAGCCATATCTATTCCATCAACAATTATATAATCTGGATCAAAATCAAATTTATGTTTTGTTAGAAATTGTTCATTATCAAATATGATATTAGTTCTTGTACCATTAGATTCATTAAGAACACTATAATTTTTGTTAGTTTTAGTTTCATAATTTACTTCTACAAATTTAGTTTCAATATGATATTCTTCTAGTTTAGATTTTAATTTAATTCCTTCTTCTTCACCACCAACAACGCCTGAATAATAGACATTTATTCCCCATTTGGCAAGCATACAAGCAATATATACGCTTATTCCTCCGTTAGAAATAATTCTTTTTGTTATTTTTTTATCTTTTCCTTCTAATGGAAAATTATCCACTATTTCAGTAACATCTATTCTTGGCTTTCCTATCACAATAACATTCATTTATATCCCTTTACTTTCTATGAATATTATAATATACATTGATTTTATTAACAAGAATTATTTTTTAATTAATGTTTTGGGTTCTTTTATTTCGTTATTTATTAAATTCTTAATTTGATCCTTATTTTTTATAATATAATCAGCTATTGTTTTAGCTAAATTATCAACACCTTTTAATGTTTCAACTTTCTTATCAAATAGATCATCAATTGCTATGGTTCTAATTTTATTGTTAGGATCATTTATAAGCATTGTTCTAAAAATTAATGAAAGATTATTATGTTTATTTTCAAATAAAGCATATAGTAATTTATAGAAATAGTAGTATAAATCATTATAATTTAAATCTAAAATTTTATAATTATGAATTAATGTTAAGTGGTTGAAATAAAAATCATATTTAGATTTAGATGCTTTGTGAACACTAAATTTATCTAAATTGGAAGGTAATATAATAGTTGCATGAGGACATTCTGATCTTAAATCAATTTCATCACTCATTATATTAATCTTTAATTTTTCTAGTTTATCAGGACATTTTATTTTAATATTTTCGGAATAATTAAATGTTATATCAACTTTATTAACACTGTTTGGAAGCATGATTGTTTTGTTTAGACAATGTTCTTTAATATAATTGTCAAAATGCTTAGTACTGAAATATTTAATTCCTTCTGGTAAGTTATTAAAAAATATTTTATCTTTATAAGTCTTTCTAAATATTTCTAACTCATCTATGACTTCATATAAAAATTCTTTTATTTTGTTATAATTATAAAATCCAATATGATCTTTTAAACCAAATATTTGTTCATGCACTGGACTATTAATATTTAAATACATGCCAAAAAGTAATTTATATAATAAATATTTTGTAAGATTTTGGTCAAGAGTATCATATGGTAGATTAAAAAATATATCTGTAAGGTCATAGTTTTTCAAATTCACTACAATACTTTCAAAGAATTGTTCTAAACCATGTTCATGGTCCAATTAGAAGTAATATTTTTAAACGATAATCATGTAATGGCCTAGTAAAATAATAATAAATTCCATCAGATTTAAAATAATTTTTATCAATACATCTAATTAATTGTTCTTTTGGAACATTGGATGTTTCAAATATTTTTGATTTACCTAGTTTAAATATTTCTATTTTAGATTCTATAATTTTTGTGTATGTTGATTTTTTTTTGTTAGGCGGTAATGAGTTACAGTATTCACTAAAGTCACAGTCTAATGGAAAATATGTATATACATTAAATATTATTTGATATAAATCTTCAATATCTTTATCATCAATTAAATTTCTACCATATTTATAGAAAATATTGTAATAAATTTTGATTTTCATTAAATTATCAATTATTTCTCTTTGCATATTTTTATCTTTTATTTCGCTATTAGCAATTAGATTAAGTTGCTCTTTTAACTTACTTATTAAACATTTATTTTCATAAACAAATTTGTTTAATAATATTTCTACATAAGTTAATCTATCGTCTATTGGTAAATTTTTGTCTAAATTCATTGACTTATTAAATAAATCTTTATAATCTTTAGTAACTCTATCTAATCTTCCTGTTAATAATTTTATTTTTTTGTATTCATCAAGGGATTTTGGATAATTTGCAATGGCACAAGCACAGTAATCAGTTACTTTTTGATTTGCTATAACAAACATAGTATTTATGATATTAATTTGATGATCTAGAGCTTTTAATATATTTATTTTTCTTTTTCCTAGAACATACAGTCCCATATGTTTAGTTAGGTATTTTTTATCTTTTCTTAACTCACATAATGCGATGTATTTGTATTTTAAAGTATTGTTTAATTTTGAAATTTCATGAGAATAATATACTAATTTTTTACTATCTATTATTGAACTCGCAATGTTACCAAAATGGTCATTATGCATAATATCTAAAGATAAATCTTGATACATCTCTATTTCTTTAAATAGTTCATTATCTAAGTTAATATAGCTATTTTCAGTATCATAAAAGCTTATATATTCATTTTTTAGTTTGCTAACATATTCTTGTTCTTCAGTCGTTAATTCTTCAAATGAAGGTATTTTAGAAGAGATATTATTAACTATATTTGTGCTATAATTTTTCTTTTTAAATAAATTACTCCAAAACATATATATTTCCCTTAAGTAAGTTATACTCTATCACATATAAAGAAAAAACACAAAATAATTTTTAATGAAATTTCGTGTTCTATATTGACTTTGAAAATGATAATCTGATATTCTATTCCTTAAGGAACATTTAATTGTTTAGGTGATTACCTCTATTCTAGCAATAGAAAGAGGTGATGGTTGTGAATAAAAAATTATTATATTTTATTTTAATTAATTTATTTATAATTATTTTTATTTTATTCTACATCATTATTAAAATGATCGTGTTAAAATAAAAACACCATAAACACAGGAGGTTTTGGTGAAACTAAAATTATTTAGGTAATCACTTAACATCCAAAATTAAGTGTTCCTTTTTTATTTTATGTAAGTCTTCCTTACATATTCATATTATCAAATTTTCAAATTCTTTTCAAGATACAATTGGTATAAAAATATGAAATATGAAATATCGTGTATTTTTTATTGACTTTATAACTGATAATTTGATATCCTATTACCTAAAGGAACATTTAATTGTTTAGGTGATTACCTCTAATCTAGCAATAGAAAGAGGTGATAGTTGTGAATAAGAAATTATTATATTTTATAATATTTAATCTATTTATAATTATTTTTATTTTGTTCTACATCATTATTAAAAGATCGTGTTAAAATAAAAACCACCTTAAACAGGGGGTTTTGTGAAAACTTTGCAAAAGGTAATCACTTAGCATCCAAAATTAAGTGTTCCTTTTTTATTTTATGTAAGTTTTCCTTACACATTCATATTATCAAATTTTAACAATTTGTACAAGTACAAATAACGTAATTTCATACATTAATAAATATTATACAAGTTTCTCTAAAGCTTTTTTAAGTTTATCTATCATAATAATAATCTCTTCTTCACTTTTAGCAAAAGTAAATCTTCCGACTAACTCATATTCATTAGGCCAAGCAATACTTTTTCCAATTAAATATCTTAAATTAATCTTTTTGTATAAATAAATCAATAAATCTTCACCACCTGGAGATAATCAATGTGTAACTATTTTTATTTTTCACGATTTTGGTGTTAACACCAAAATGGGATATGATCTTATATTTTTATATAAATTAATTTATAATTTTATTTTCTTTTAAATAATTAAATACAGTTTCTACTGCTTCATTAATAGTTTGATTATCTATATGTACTTTAGGAATATCTTTAAATTCATTAAAACTGGCAACTTGATCCCATTTTATTTCTTGCATATAATGTTCTTTATACCTTTCTTTATACTCTAAAGCATCATCACCTTCAAGAATTAATCTATCGTAAATTGCTTCTGGTGTATCTATTATTTCAATAGAAATAGTATCAGTATCTAATAATTTATCAACCACAGATGATGAAAAGATTGGTGAAACAGCCATAATGAAATCTTTATTTTCAGTGTCAATAATATTCATCATTAATTCTTCTTTTTCATCAAATCTATCATAATCATTTGGAAATATTTCTTGGAAATTATCTATACTTCCATAAATATCAATTATTTCATCATCTAAATCATAAAATTTGCAATTTAATTTTTTAGATAATTCTTTTCCTATTGTAGTTTTCCCAATATTAGATACTCCCCAAATTAATAATTTCATTGTACTTCTCCATTTCCTACATTTCGTTTCTAAGATGATTTCAAAAGATTATTTTTTGCTCTTTTTACTTTTCATTAAATTTTCTATAACATATTCATGTAGTCTTGGCATTGTAACTAATAAATAATCATATCGTTCTAGATACATAAAGATTTCAGAAGAATCACCTCTACTATAATATCCAGGGTTTATTTTTTTACTTGGTTTTATAGTACCTTTAAAATATTCAACAAAATTTGAATTGTATTTATCAATTCTATTTAAGTAGTCTCTTGCTTTTTTATCATTTCCAATCTTATAGTATATTGCGAACAAAGGAAATAACATTTCTAAATCTTCTTCGGGATATTTCTTATATAAGTCTAGCATATCTTTTTCTTCTTCTAATGTGGCATATATTGCCATTAATAAATACCTGACACCTAAGTTATCATTTTTATTTAATTTTAAAACTTCCTTACATACATTAGCTGCTTGACGTAATTTTCCTTCTTCTAATAAGTATTTTGCTTTAGTAGCCAATCCTCTAATATATGGTCTTGTTTCAAACACTCCATAAAAATGTCCAATATTTTCTTTATCAAAATATTTTTCCTTTGTTAATCTATTTTTTTCGAATTCAAGTCCATCATCTAAAATTTTCATTCTTTTTATTCCATTTTCTTCTAAGTCACATTGAAATAAAATTGCATCAAAGCATTTCGATGACTTTTCATATGCTTTTTTAGCTAACCTTAATGCTTCTTTCTCATTTCTTGCATTTTGTGCTTCTTCTAATATTTCATAAGCATCATCAAGTGGTGTATTTTTATATTCTATTTCTCCATTATTATACATTTTTATAAATTCTTGCAACTTTTCATTTGCCTCATTAATATCTTTAACATTATTATTTTTTAAAAACTCTTGTAACATATTATTAAATTTATTATCCATTTACTTCACCTACTTCTTTCTTTTTTAGCAATCTTTTTCATATTTTATTTTATTATCAAGGCACCAATTCTCTGCAATTTTCTTATACTCATTATCCTGAAATTTATACCAATCATCAGTTATATTGTTGTAATCAGTTATTTCTCTAAATTTGTGAAAAGCACCTTTTCCTCTAGTCTTATTATATAGCTCATTTCTTAATAAATCATTACCTATATTGCTAATAAAATCCTGCATAATATCATAATCATTTTTTGTATAAAAATCAAACATATTTATAATATCATCATTAAATTCAACATTTTCTGTATATGTAGAATTTTCTTCATTGAAACCAAAATGCCATAGTATTTCATTTGTTTTAGTATTAAAATAACAACTTGTTTCCATACTAACATCATATAGAGCATCTCTTATCCTAGATAATTTAATCATTTTTACATCACCTACTACCTTTAAAGTTTAATACTAGTGAACGGAATTGAACGGAATTGAACGGAATTGAACGGAATTGAACGGAATTGAACGGAACTGAACGGAATTGAACGGAACTGAACGGAACTGAACGGAACTGAACGGAACTGAACGGAATTTAATTTTTCATAATATATCTACCTTTATTATCCGCTTTTGAGGTTCCTGTCCATACTATTAAATTCATATCAACTAATTTATTTAACATTTTTACAGCTGTTGTTTTACCCCTATTAATTATTTTTGCAGTTTCTTCAGAACTTATTTCACCTTTATCGAATATAGTTGTTAATACTTGTTTTTCTAAATAATTTAACTCTTCCCATTTATCTTGAATAGTATTATCTTTTAGAATACTTTCTTCTTTTCTTTTACTTCTCATAATAATATTATTATCAAGTACAAGTAATACAGAGTTTCTATCAGGTTCAGAATATATTGGATCTTTTAAGAAAAATCTTTGCATTTCAGTATAAATTCTTTTTACACCTTCATTTAGTTCCCTAACAATCCCCAGTTCATTCAAAACTCTAGCAATTTGAGGATTTCTGGAATATCTTTTTGTTCGCATTGTATCTAAAGTTACAAAGCCACCAAGTCTACCAGGTGAACATATTTCTAACCTATCATCAAACAGTTTAATTGTTATATGTTCTCCATTATTACTATAATCTCTATGTGTTACCGCATTAACAAGCCCCTCATACCATGCAAATTCAGGATATTCAGGTACAGTTTCAAATATACCTTCAGAATTTAAATGAGTAAATTCTCTAAGTTGTGAGTTAATAAAATCTCTAGCTTGTTCAATAGTTTTATATAAGCAAGAATCAAATGTTCTATCTTTAACAATATTCATTTCAGTTCCAACTTGAAAATCATTTCCTTCAAATTTCAAAACTCTAACTCTAGCACTTGGTAATTATACTGAAGGATTTTTTCCAAATAACAGCATACCAGATTTTGTAAGATGCAGATTACCTTGCTTTTCTCTTAAAAATCCCCTAGCTTTTAGTATTTGTTCAGTAGAAACTTTTGTGCCTAGTTTTTTCTTATATAATGTAACCATATCTTCATCTATATCATCAATAGAGGAGTCAATTAATACTTCCGCCTCGAAATCGCGTTCCTTTCTATCATATTCTAAACTTCTAACTTGATCTGATGTTAATTTTATCGAAGAATCCCCTTGTCTACAATAAACTTCATCTTTATTATTTCTAACTATATAATTCATTGCTGGTTCAATATGAAATAATAAAATATTATCATCTTCATCTTTTTGATTTTTAATATTAACTAATTCACATTCATATACTGGAGTTGGAGTTAGGTAATTAGAAACAACTTTTTGACAATCATTTAATTTCTTTGTTCCATATAAATTAAAACCTTCTATTATTCCCTCATCCGTTATACCAATAGCAATAACTCCACCATTAGCATTTGCAAAAGAAGCAACCTCATTTGCTAAATCTTGTAATGAAACTTTTGCTCGTTTTCTATCTAGATATAAGGTTTCTGGATTTTTTGTTAAATATTCAATAGTTAAACTGGTATTTATTTTGGATATAATCATAGTCATTCCACCTCACTTTCTATTTTATCATATATTTAAGTATTTTTTGTCGGTTCGTATCAACTGCGGCATTTACTGCGACACTAGTGCGACATTTTAGTATAAGTAGTTTATCAACTTTTTATGTATAACCTCGTCGCAGCGTGCGACAAAGTTCTAATTATTCAATATACTAAATTTATAGATAATTTCTATGTTTCTATCTTTATCTATAATAATTTTATCTATTAAAGCACCAATTAATTCTCTTGATGGATTATCAATATCAATTAATTCTCTTATTTTATCTTCGCAATTTTTTAACTCATTCTTATTAATCTTTTTATCATTTTTTGCATCTTGTAACTCCCCAATTTTCTCTCTTATTCTAATTAGAGAATTTTCTGCTTCTCTAGAAATTCTTAAATACATTTCTTCAGATACTATGCCATTAAATTTATCCTGATATAACATATCTAATTTACTAATTAAGGCTTTTTCTTGCTTTCTTAAATCATTTATATTGTTATTAACTTCACTATCATCTCTTTTATTAATACTTTTAGATATTTCTGATATATCTAATTTATTTAAATACTTTTTACAAGTATTTCTAATAACTTCTAGCAATGCTTCCTCTAGTTTTTCATATGGGCTGAAATGAGGTTCACACATTCTTCTTTTAGGATCTCTTGAATATCTATTACAATTAATAGTCCAATAATCATGATTTTTTCTATAAGAAATTGTTAAAGTATTGCCACATTCCTTACAATATAATAAATTTTCGAATAACCTTTTTTCTCTCTTAGTAATAGTAGTTTTAGTAGTTCTTTTAATATTATTTTGAACACTTTCAAATATATATCTATCTACTAATGGTTCATGGGTATTCTTAACTATATCCCAATTACTTTTTGGTAATGATTTTTTCTTTTTGGATTTATATGATACTTTAGTTTGTACACTTTGTACCATATCACCTACATACATTTGATTTTTTAAAATCTTTTTAACAGAAGAAATAGTCCACATAGGATTATATTTAACTTTCGAATTAGGATTCTTTCTCTTCAAACTACTAGGAATTTTTATATTATTATCATTCAAATAAGTAGTTATTTCAGAAAGTCCTACTCCGTTATAAGCCATATCAAATATCTTTTTTACTACCCATGCATACTCTGGATCTGGTATTAAATGCCCTTTATCATTTGGATCTCTTAAATATCCGTAACTTGGAGCACTTCCAATAAATTTGCCATTTCTTCTTTTGTCATTTAAAACATTACGAATTTTAATAGAATTTTGTTTGCTATAATAATCATTACAAGCAAATAACCATGTTGCTGAATCATTACTTGCTTGATTTATTGCGTTATCGTATCCTTCCAACATAGAAATAAATCTTATTCCATTTTCTGGAAAGAAAGTTTCAACATAATATCCTGTTAAAATATGATCTCTACCTAATCTTGATAAGTCTTTTACTACTACAAGATTAATTCTTTTAGCTTTAATATCTGTGAGTAATCTTTGAAATCCTGGTCTATCAAAAGTAGTACCAAAATATCCATCATCTACATATTCATCTACAAAAATAAATCCCTTTTCTTTGATAAAATTCATTAGTATATTTCTTTGATTAAGGACGCTCTCACTTTCAGATTCGTAAGATTTGCCTTCATCAGCTTCTGATAATCTTATATAAATTCCTGCTTTGTAGTAATCTGGCATCACATTTAAAGTGTTATACAAGCTTACTCTCCTTTCCTTGTTGTATAACAACTAAAGCCAATTAAATTATACCATACAAATTTAATTTGGCACATTGTATCAGTCACTATTTACCTTACTTTTAATAAATTTAATTACCAGTTCATTAAAATTAGGAGAATCATCTTTGAAAGTTTCTATTATATTAAACATAAGCCACCTCATTTAAGTTTATGAGTGTATTTATCAATTTATATCTTCCTCCATTGCTTTAAAACATTCTAGCATTTTCTCCATCTCTTCTTGCTCTTCTTTAGTTGCTTTTTTTGATTCAATAGGTTCACCATGCCAGTATTCAACACCAAATTCATCCACATAATAAATTTTGTCTAATATATCTTTTTTATTTTTATTATATTTATTATAATGGTTAAAATTATTTTGAATACTAGTATTAGCATTTCTTTGAATACTTGTTATTCTTTTCTTTAACACCTCGGATAATTTTATTATCCTCTTTGAATTATTTGTTTCACTATTATTAATTTCTATATCAATATATCCATTTTTTGATAAACTACTTATACTTTTTGATACAGTTGTTTTGGTACAATCAAACTTCTTCATAAAATATCTATTAGTAGGCCAACAATAGCCATTTTTCTTACATAGTGACACAATGTCTATTAATAATATTCTCTCAAAGTAAGTTAATCTATTATCTCCTAATACTGATTCTGGTAATACTAAACTTATAAATGGTTCTTTTTCCATTATTTCTCCAATATAAGATTATCAAGTTTAGTAGTTCCATATTATCCTCCTTTCTTTACCAGTCTTTTTAGGAACACATAAAAAGAACTGAACACATTAGTCCATAACAAAAATAAAGGAATATTTCCAATCTTTTTTGTTGGATTAATATGTATTCAGTTCTTCACTGATTAATTATCATACATTATTCTTTAATGTATAATAAAGCTTTCTAATTTCATTTTTAGTATTTACTATTTTATATTTATATATGTTTATATTTAATAGTCACATTCCCGTATGACTAATTTAATTATAACACTAATTGCTCCATTTTCAATATGTAATTGTTCGACAATATTCGACAAAGTATATATATGTCATCAATAATGATTGCTGAAAAGAAAATTAATAATTCAATGATTTTTTATTTACATCATATATTCAGCCTGAGATATTACTCTTGATGTTGCTTCTTCATTATATTCTGGTGGATAACCATAGGCGTCCAATAATCTTTTTATCTGAGAACGCATTTCAGCTTGCGTAGATTTTTTCTTGGACCAATCAACAGTCGCATATTTTTCAACAATATCCTTTAATTTCATTGCAATAAGTCTTAAAGTTTCATCAGTCATCAATTCTGCTGCTTTATCATCTGTTGTTAATGCATCATAGAACGCTCTTTCTCTTCCTTTTAAATTATTTTTATTCGCATTATTTTCATCCTCAACCATTTCTTGAGAAAATGCCATTAAACCAACAATTGTCATTTCTATATCAACATCGTCTTCAAATTCAATAGTTGGCCTATTGTAATATTCTTTCAATAGGTTTCTTAATCTTTCACTATACTCTTGTGACTTAACAAGATTATACTTTTTATATTCTTTAATTGCTTGTGTCAATAATTTTTCAAGTATTTTTACAAATACATGAGGTGGATTACTTTCTCTTAATTCTTTTACTTTGTCTTCTCTTAATAAATCCCAAACACTACTTCCATCATTTTCATTTACTTTTGTTAGAACCTTTACTTCATCACCAACTATT
This sequence comes from Caryophanales bacterium UBA6331, assembly GCA_002438065.1. Classification (GTDB taxonomy): domain Bacteria; phylum Bacillota_I; class Bacilli_A; order RF39; family UBA660; genus CAG-533. The sequence continues at coordinate 18,098 of DJSP01000042.1, forward strand.
GCCTCTGCAAGTAATTCACTAACCCTTTCATTTATTTTAGTTAGTGAAACAGGATTTCTAGAATATTCAATCTTTTGAATAAAACATCTAACTGCCAAATAATAGTTTACTTTTGTTTTAGTTTCTCCATCTAATACACCTAAAGCAATTACAAAAGCACTTTTAATAGTTTTAGTAATTGATAGAAATTGTTTTTTTCTTTTTTCATTTTCAAGAACAAAGTTTGCCCCATCCTGAATTGTTCTAAACTTATCTAATTGTTTTGAACTTTTAAAACCTGATTCATCAATTTTATAAAACCATTCATCAAGAATTGATAAGTTTTCATCTATCAAAGTTTTTGCAGTTTCTCTTATATCTTTAAGATTAACATCTCTATCTCTTTTAGTGTATGTATTTAATGCCTCATCCAACGCTTTTGAGATTCCAATATAATCAACAATTAGTCCTGAATCTTTTCCAGCATAGACTCTGTTAACTCTTGCTATTGCCTGCATTAGTGTATGACCTTTCATTGGCTTGTCTATATACATAACATCAAGATCTGCAACATCGAATCCTGTTAGCCACATATCTACTACTATTACAATCTTTGTTTTTCCTTTTTTATTTTTAAAGTCATTGGCAATATTATCTCTAAATTTTTTGTCTTTTATTACATCCCTCATTTTTTCATCATCTTTATTATTAGATGTAACAATTAGTTGCATTTTTTCTTTATAATTAGGTCTTATATCTAAAATCAAATTATATAAATCAAATGCAATTTTTCTGGTCATACAAACAATCATTGCTTTATCATTTAAGATACCTTTTCTTTCCTCATAATGATTAACAATATCGTTTGCTAACAATTTTAATCTATCTTCATCTCCAAGTAAAACCTCCATACGACTCATTTGAGATTTTGACATATCGATTAAATCTTCTGTAACTCCATTATCACGCATTTCATTATAGTATTCATCTATTTCTTCGAGTTTCTTATCATCTAGCCACACTTTTGCAAGTCTTGATTCATAGAACAATTTTACAGTTGAACCATCTTCAATAGATTGAGTCATATCATATACATCAATAATATCTCCAAAAATGGCAGTTGTATCTTTATCCTTAGTTTGAACAGGAGTTCCTGTAAATCCAATGAATGTAGCATTTGGTAAAGCATCTCTAATATACTTTTCATAGCCATATTTCGTTTTCATTTCAAAATCTGTGCTATTCTTCTTGTATGTAACCGTTTCATCTATTCCATAATGACTTCTATGTGCTTCATCACTTATAACAATAATATTATCTCTATTATTTGGAATTATATTATCTTTATCAATTTTTTGCAGTGTTGTAAAGATAATTCCACATTCTTTAACATTTGACAGTTTATCTAATAAATCTTTTCTGTTTGATACTTTGACTGGTTCTACTCTTAAATAATTCTTTGCATTACTAAAAGTCGTATATAATTGGTCATCTAAGTCATTTCTATCAGTCAATACAACTATGGTTGGGTTATTTAAAGACTTCTCTTGAATAAGTCTATATGCTAACATCAACATACTAAAACTTTTACCTGAACCTTGTGTATGCCATACTAGCCCTGCTTTACCATCACCATTTGGTCGTTTATTTTTTAATATTGAATCAAAGGCTTTTTTTACACCAAAATATTGATGATATTGACTTAAAATTTTAATAGGCTTTTCTTTATCTTTATCAATAAAAAATAAGTTATTTTTTATAATATCAAGTAATCTGTCTTTTGTGAAAACACCATCTATCATTACATCCAATTTATTGACACTATAATCTTTATATACTTCTTTTCCATCAACACTTTTCCACTCTGAATATCTTTCAAAATCACTTGTAATAGTGCCTAACCTATTGTTTGCACCATCACTTATAACACAAAAAGCATTATAATTAAACAATGTAGGAATATCATACCTATAACCACTATTATCAGAATTACCTCCTAATTGATTATAAGCATTTTCTATTGTAGCGTCTTCTCTATTTTCTATACTTTTTAATTCAAATATAATTAAAGGAATACCATTTATATAAATCAACACATCTGGAATCCTAGTTGATCTTCCCTCATTAAACTTAACCTGATTAACAACTTTAAAAATATTATTGTCAGGTTTTTCGAAATCAATAATTTTTACTAATGGATTCGAATCGCTAAAATAATCATCAATAAATATTCCATCTACTAAATATTTGTGGAATAATCTATTTTTATCTATAAAAGAAAGTGCATCTAAATGTTTTAATTTTGTTACTACTTCACTAAATATTTTTCTTTTTATTTTTGGATTTATCATTTCTAGTGATTCTAACAAATCATCTTCAATAAAAAAATCATCTAATTTTCTATTAACTATCCAATCATCATTTTCTTGAATATATGTATATCCTTTTTCTTCAAACATCTGGATTATAGACATTTCTAATTCGTGTTCATTATACTTATCATTCATACAAATTCACTCCTACAACCTATTCACTCTAAGCCACATCTTGTATTAAATTATACCATATTTCTACAAAAAACTCCATCATACCGTTGACATTTATTCATTATTATATATTCATATAATTGATATTATAGGAAGTATTGATGATAAGATAGAAAATAATAATAAAATTATTGAAAAATTTAATAATTTATTAAAGATTAAAACAAATGAATTGCTATTATATAAAACGAAAAAAATTCAACTTAATGATATTATTGAAGAATGTAAGGAAAAGACAGATATAGAACTTACACCATACTCAGTTGTAAATACAGGAAAAGTTATAATTCAAAACGAACAATTTAATAAAGAAATAGCAAAAAATATTAAAGGAAAATATAAGAAGATAAAAAAAGACTTTTTTGTATACAATCCATCAAGAATAAATATCGGGTCTATTGGAATGATGGAAGATGAAATTGGTTGTGTAAGTCCTATATATATAGCTTTTAAATGTAGCGAAGAATATAAAATATATTTACTGCAACTGTTAACATTTGAATTTATGATTAAAGAAATAAATAAAAGGTGTTCTGGTTCTGTAAGACAAGCCCTACCTTTTAAAGACCTATGTTCAATAGAAATATATGATATAGAAAGAGATAAATTGAAATTATATAATAAGTATTGTGAAAATATTATTAGAACAGCAAAAAAATTAGAAGAAGAAAACTTAAAATTACAACAATTAAAAAATAATTATCTGGCTAAATTCTTTTAGTCAGTTTTTTCTTTGTAATATTATAGTTGCGGGAGGTGAAGTTATGGACGAAACTTTTATCACGCAGCTACAAAATGATAATTTATCTGCAAATACAATTTCTTCTTATACTATTGCAATTAAACATTATTATAGTATTTTCAATGATATTAACAAGAGTAATTTACTCACTTATAAAGGCTTTTTAATTGAAAATTATCAACCTAAAACGGTAAATCTCAAAATTCAAGCTGTAAATAAGTATTTGGAATTTCTTGAAAAACCAGATTTAAAATTAAAGTTTGTAAAAATTCAAAGAAAAAATTTTTTAGAAAATGTTATTAGTTATCCAGATTATTTATTCTTTATAAATAAACTAAAAAAAGATAAAAATTATATGTGGTATTTTATTGTTAGATATTTAGGTGCAACTGGTGCTAGAGTTAGTGAACTTATACAAATTAAAGTTGAAAATGTAAAAATTGGTTATATTGACTTATATACCAAAGGTGGCAAAATCAGAAGAATCTATATTCCCAAAAAATTAAGAGAAGTAACTGTTAAATGGTTAGAAGAGATTGGCAAAACAAGTGGATATTTATTTACTAATAAATTTGGAAATAAAATAACCACAAGGGGTCTTGCTCATCAATTAAAAAAATATGCGAATGATTATGGAATGGATTTAAAATATATCTATCCACATTCTTTTAGACATATGTTTGCAAAAAGATTTTTAGAAAAAAACCAAGATATAGCATTACTTGCAGATTTAATGGGACACGAAAGTATAGAAACTACAAGAATATACTTACGAAGAACAAGTGAAGAACAACAAAAAATTGTAGATGAAATAGTTAATTGGTAAAGAAAAGTTCTTTGGTTTTATCCAAAGAACTTTTTTAGATATAATTGCTTTAATTCACTTAATTTTATATTTTCTAATTTTATATTTAGTGAATAGTCAAAAAGATTATTATAAAATTTTGCGTCATTTATTGAATGTTCTTTTATTTTCAAATATTTGATTGATTTTGAGCCATGTAATATTGTAGTCCCATTTGTATGCTCTAACATTATTTGTTGATTAACATCATCTTTCAAAGCCCAAAATAGAATACCATAATTATTATGATTTATAGGATTAACCTTATAAATTCCAGATGAATAAGCACCATTTAATCCATAATTAATTCTTCCAATGGCTCCATCAAAAGATATTAGGATGTCATTTGGCTTTGCAATAGGTAAATTAAGCGATTTAGGTATATATGTATTCGTTATAGAATTTAAGTCTTTAACACGTATGAAATTTATTGTTGTATTATCTTTCATATCCATATAGTTTTGACTTGATGCTTCTTTTCCTTTCGAAAACTCTGCAAACTCGCTGAATTCAATAAAATCATTATTCAAACTTTTATATTTGGATAATCCTAATTTGTCTATTTTCTCTATAATTTTATTATTATTTTCTATCTTATCATCAATACTTCCTATAATATCAACTATGTGTTGTTGATAATTTAACGAATGTTCCGGAACATCAATTTCATATAAAGTTTTTGTTGTTAAACTTGGAATGGTAGTTCCCTCATTAAATTTATTAAGATTAAGTGTTGAAATATAGTAATAAAACCATCTAGGAATAACTTTTGATGTATCAATTATAGTATAAAACAAGGTATCAACTGTCCAAAAGGGAGTATCAACATACATTGGGTTATTTATGCTGCCTTTTCTTCCAATAAGGACGGATGGTTTATTGTATAGATATTTAGTTGCATATCCAAAAATTCCGCCTGTTCCAATAATGGGATATTTTCCGTTTTTATCTATCACGGAAGATTGATTTTTACCATATTTTATTTGTAATATATCTTTGATTTTCATATAAACTCCCTTCAGAAAGTAGGTATAATAATTATGAGTTATTTAAAAGATTTTTGTAAAATTATAACAAAAGGTACAACTCCATCAACATATGGATATTCATTTAAAAATTCAAGCATAAAGTTTATCAGGTCAGAAAATATAACTGACAGCAGAATAATAAGTAAGGTAAGTTTGCACATTTCAAAAGAAGCAAATGAAAAATTAAAACGTTCTATACTTTTGAAAGATGATGTCCTTATGTCTATTGCAGGAGCATATTTAGGAAAACTTGCCTTAATTACTGAAATGGATTTACCAGCAAACACAAATCAGGCTGTTGCAATTATAAGAACCGATAAATCAAAATTGAATCCTCTTTACCTATATTATTATCTTTCATCTTATAAAATGCAATGCTATATAAACAATGTTAATGCTCAATCAGCACAACCAAATATAAACTTGCAACAGATTGGAGATATTAATATTAATGTTCCAAGTTTAAATTATCAACAACACATAGTTGATATTATTGCATATCTAAAATTTCTTCTACTTTCTTTGCTAATTCTTGATTTTCTTTTAATAAATCTTTTAGTTCATTTGATACAATTTTAATCTGTTCTTCTACTTCCTCTTTTGACATTTCATTAGAATCGTCAATTCCTACATATCTTCCAGACACTAATGAATAATCATTTGCTCTAATTTCTTCTAAACTAGCAGAATAACAATAACCTTTTATATCTTCATAGTTTTCATTCTTCAACCAATTATGATACATATTGGCTGTTTCTTTAATTTCTTCTTTACTTAATTCTCTAATCTTTCTATCAATCAAAGTTCCTTTCTCTCTTAAATCAATAAAAAGAATTTTATCATCTTGTGTTTTTTGTTTTCTTAAAAACCACAATGATACTGGAATACCTGTTGTATAAAATAATTTATCTGGTAATGTAATTATACAATCAATGATGTCATCCTCTATCATTGCTTTTCTAATATTATATTCTTGTGTCTGACTTGTAGATAAACTACCATTTGCTAAAACGAAACCTGCAACACCTTTTGGTGATAATTTTGAAATCATATGTTGAATCCAAGCATAGTTTGCATTTCCTTTTGGAGGAACATCATATTTCCATCTAGGATCTTCTAGTAATGACTCTTGACCATAATCTTTAATATTAAATGGTGGATTGGCAAGTATATAGTCTGCCCTTAATGCTTTATGTTTATCGTCATGGAATGTATCTCCATTTGAATCACCCAAATCGGCTTCAATTCCTCTAATTGCTAAGTTCATTTTTGCTAAACGCCAAGTTGTAGCATTTAATTCTTGTCCATAAACAGAAATATTATTTATATTTCCTTGATGTTCATCAACAAAATTCGCTGATTGAACAAACATACCTCCCGAACCACAGCAAGGGTCATATACCTTGCCATTAAAAGGTTCTATCATTTCAACAAGCAATTCAACAACACATCTCGGAGTATAGAACTCTCCACCTTTTTGTCCTAAATTTCTTGCAAATTTACCCATAAAATATTCATACACCTTACCAAAGAAATCACCACCAGCATTTGTTGTGTCTAACTTATTTGTAAATAAATCAATCAACTCACCTAGTCTTCTTTGGTCAACTTCTAGTTTTGAATAAGTTTTTGGTAAAATGTTCTTCAATTCAGGGTTTTGCTTTTCAATAGCAATAAAAGCCTCGTCTAATACTTTTCCTAATTCCTCAGATTTAGAATATTTAGAAATATAACTCCATCTTGCTTCTTCTGGTATCCAAAAAACCATATTTTTTGAGTATTCATCTATATCATTTTCATAGCCTTTTCCCTCATCAACAAGTTCTTTATATCTAACATCAAATTTATCTGAAAGGTATTTTAAAAATATTAGTCCAAGTACAACGTGCATATAATCTGCTGCTGCAAGTCCTCCACGAAGTTTATTTGCAGAGTCCCATAGTACATTTTCTAGTTTTTCTGTACTCATATTTTCCTCCTTTTACTTTTTATTTACCTTTAAAGATTGCTTAATCAATGGTATAAGATTATCAATATCTTCTTCAGAAGAAACTTCAACTCTATAATCACCATTTCCCCAATGCCCCACTTTTGTAATATCTTGGGCTATATTTAATGGATCAACAAGTGTACCTTTTTTTAGATTAATATCTACTTTCAACTTGTTTTGATTAAATTCTATATCTACTATATTTCTTCTGCCTTTAAAAGCCACATAAACTTTTTTTACATCAATATCAATATCATCCAATTCTAATATTTTACTTTTGAGTGATTCATATAATCTTTTTGTCTTTTCTGAAACCTTATTTAAATGGTCTTCTTCAGTATACACTTTTATTTCCTTATTTACTTCTTTTTGCTCATTTTCAACACCAAATTCTTCTATTTTTACATTGCTGGTTTTCCTTATAAAATCAATATCAACAATATCATTTTCATATCTAGTTACTTTAATTAAATCGACAGGTATATTTTTAAAATCTGTTGCATTTAATTGATATGGTGTAAAAATTGGTGATACAAATATAATTCTTGATTGACTCCAATCTATGTCATTAATTGTTAGTGATGATTTTATAATTGTATTATATTGCAAAACAAAATCTGCTTTTCTTTCTAACAATAACTTTAAATATGTATATCCTTGGTCAACTAAACTATGATTTTTTACATTTTTATACTCTATAATTTTAAATGACTTAGACTCATTATCAAAGGCTAGTGAATCTATCCTAAAATTTCCAACCCCAAATTCAGTACAAATAAATTTAAATCCTAATATCTTTTCTAAATTATTTTCAAAATATTTTTGTAGTTCTTTTTCATTTTTAAAGTCATTCTGTTTTAATTCAATATTTCCTTTGAATATCATTAAGTATCACCTCATAAATCTATATGTATTAATTATAACACATATTTCGTCAAATTAGGTAGGGTTTGGGATATTTCCCACATACGAATTTCGTACGGGAGTACAAATTCATTGCTTGCTAGACAATAAATTTACTCCCACACCAATTAATTACAATTTAAAAACTCTATCAGTTTCTTCTGACAGAGTTTTCTTTTTAATAATATTTCTTTAATATCATTGGACTATCTTTTACTATTATTAAATTATATTTTATTTTTAATATTTCTTTCACTTTAGGTATAAGTCTAATAATATCGCATTTACAGTTAAGTACATCTATTGTAGAGTTAATATGATTTATTAAATTACATTCTAATAAACAATGTCTACTATATGCATTTGCTAAATAGAATGCAACTACATCCGGTATAACATAATTATTTAAATAATTATTAACATTGTTATAGAAAGGTAAATATATTTTTTCAAATTCTTTATCAGTTATATCACGCATAGATATATTCCTTTAAAATTATTTCATCTGCTATATTTTTAATATTATTCATTTTACCTAACCATAGCATTTGATTACTACTTTTTAATTCTTCAGTAATATTTTCTTTTTCAGTGAGTTCTTTAATTAACTTCTGCACCTTCTCCATAACAGTAGTATCGATATTATGGAGATATTCATTTAATTTATCATTAACAAGTAAATCAAAATATAATCCTAACTTTTCTTTCTTAATATAATTTAATCTTAATAATCCATATTTTCCTATACTAAATCTTTCTTTATCTTCTAATATTAAATCTGGTAATAAATAATCACCTTTCTTAGTATAACTAATATTCATAACATTTCTCCATTTCTCTCTATATTTATTTGGCTTTAATTGTTATACATTCGTTACACAATGACTATCGCCACCTATTGCAATAGTATAATCATAATTATCATTGTCTGAAGCAAATTCATTATCTTTAAGCTTTTCAGACAACTTCTCATAAACATTAATAGACTTTTCATTATTATTATAAAATATTTTAGTCCTCATCTTATTTATAAATCTCTAATAAACTTTTGCTTATACTTTCCATAATATATTTTTTATTATTTAATCTTGTATCATTTATCGCAACTAACTCATACTCATAATATTTATCATTATTTTTATCATAAATTGCATAATAAATTTTATTATCATCACCAAATAAATTATTTTCATCAACTCTATTAATCTTACCAGTAATTCCAACACCAATATCACTATTAGCAAAATCACTAATATTTTTAGCCATTTCTCTAGCCACATTCATACTATAGACTGAATATTTATCAATTACTTCCTTACTTACACCCATTTTGATCTTATACTCATTGGAATAAGTAACCGCACTGAATTTTAAAACATTACTTGATCCATCAATATCCGTAATAGAACTTGCCACAAATCCACCAGTACAAGATTCCATAGTTGCAATTGTCATTTTCTTTTCTATTAATAAATTAACTACATCTTTCATTTTACACCTTACTGAATAACAAATTTACAAATCAATATCCATATATTCTTTATATTTAGGTATTAAACCAATATGTTCTTTAGATAAACTTGGCTTAGGTTGAAATACCCCAGGAAAAGAATTTCCCTCAATTATAACTGGTCCATCTTTCGTAATTGCAACATCCCAGCCAATATATTTAATACTTGGTACTAACTTAGCAGCTTCAATAACCATATCACAAGCATCCTTATATAATGGTACTTTAAAACCGATAATTTTCTTATAAGTAATTGGATGTTCTTCATAAACATTATCAGCTTGATCTATAGCAGGAACAACTACAATGCCCCTATCATTAACAAAAGTATACATAGAACCACTTGAAAAATTATCAGTACATCCACCATTACCTATCTTAAAAACACTATTTAAAACATAAGCATTATTTCCATCATAGAAAGTAAATAATCTTAAAGTATTAACCGATCCATCATATAATTTATTTATTTCATCATGTTGCTTAATTACTTCTTCAACTAAATTTTGTCTTAAACCCATAATAGCCTTATAAAGTTCATCTATATTATCATCTAATTCATATTTCATAACTCCTTTACCGCCTTCCCCATTAATTGGTTTAGCAATAAATTCTTTATGTTTTTCCATAAACTTTTTAAAATCATCAAAATTATCAACTTTCAAATAATCTCTCTTAATAAAATCTTTAAACTTTTTATTAAATAATACTTTATCATCTAACAAATAAAAATCATCTTTATTATTATATTTTCTAATAATCATATTATTTTTAGTTCTAGTTAAATAGGTTTTTCGCTCATCCCTACTAAGCAAATAAAACTCAAATTCTTGATAATCATAATAACCAGCACCATATTTAAAACCACAATAAATTATATCAATTAATATAAATAAAGTTAATTTATGTTCTTTTTTAGCAATCTTCTTAGCAATTTTAATCATATTTTTATAATCTAATGTTTTTATACATTTAAGTATATATTTTAATCTATTCATCTATCAATCACTATTTAATCTTATCATATTGCTTTAACTAAATAAAGTTTTAATTATTTTAAGAACAAAATCAATACTCTTATTAACTCCTTTATCTATCGCATTAGATATTCCAAGTCCTAAAGAAGAATATTTATTATTATATTCCTTAACACTTGTATCAATATAATTATTTATATCTACTTCTTTACCTTCAGCAACATCCTTTTCAAATCTTTCAATTGCTTCTTTAGTTAAATTAGTTTTATTCTGCATTCTTGATTCATAATAACCAGTTTGATTAGCAAAATACAAGGTTATAAATAGTATAACCAATAAATAAAATATTCTTTTAGCGTTCTTATTAATCTTACTCTTAGGTTTATCATCCATTTAATTTTCACTTCCTATCACATTACCAATAATCTCAGCTAAAGCAAGTACTGAATTATAAACTTCATTAAAATTATTATTATTTCCTCCAACTTCTACTAAAAAGACATTTTCATTAAAATCTTGATTAAAAGTATTCTTTTTAGCATATAGAATATCTCGTGATAATCCTGGATATTTTTCTTTTGTATAATCATTTAATTTAACCATTAACGCTTCATTATTTTCATATCCATCATAATTCATACCTAACACATACATGATTCTTGCATAACTTTTATTATTAATATTAGTGGTTAAAGAAACACTATCTCTATGCAAATCAAGATAATACTTTATACTAGGATATTTTTCCTTAGTTCTTTCTAACCACAACCTACTAGCGCTATAAGAATCTTTATAACTCCATCCATTTTCATTTAAAACTGTTTTAATATTTTCATCTTCAACTACCGAATAAACATTATATTTTTCAAGTTCTTGCTTTAATATATTTGCTGCCATATATACAGTTGGCGTTATATTATAATTAGCTAAACTACTACTAATGTACTCTTCAGTTTGATGAGTATTATATATATAAAGTATTGGTTCATTCTTATTATCATTTACTTTATCATTATTTTCTTTATTATCTCCACTATCACTATAAACTTTTTTAATATCTTCTACCATTTCTACACCTGAAAATGTACTTTTTAAAATAGTTTCTGGACCTGATAAATTAAAATTAATTATATCTAAAAAAGATAGATCATTACTATAATTTAAAGAATCACTTATTAAATTATTAGCTATATCAATATTAGGACTTCCTTTAAATATTTTTATTGATAATATTGTAGAAACTAAAATTATCATTAATAAAACTATTAATTTAATCCTATTATAATTAACTCTTTTCCTAGCTATAAATCTTTTCATATATTATCAATCACCATCAATAATATATATTATATTTATTAAAATAAATGTAGAATAAAAGAAAAAAGAAAATAATTTCTCAATTTTCTTCTAAATCTATATTTATAACTAAATTATTATCTGTAATACAACTACCACCCTTATTTATAAATATATTATTAATTATATTTTCTAAATCTTCTTCACTCTTATTTTGCATCTCAATTAAAAGACTATTATTAGGTTTAATTTTATATAAATTATCTTTTTCTTCATAAATAATTTCATAACTATATAATTTATTATTTAAATTACAATTAAGAGTTACTAAAGTATTATTATTTTCTTCAACTATACTTATTCTATAGCCTAATGCTATTAACATAACTATTAACGGTATACTTACAATAAATATTTTTACTTTTTTCACATCAATCACCAATTTGTAAAATCTACTATAGCAACAATATTTTTTTATATCAAGAAAAAAATAGAGTTTTTTCTCTATTTTTATTATTTATTTTTTAATTTAACTTCTAAGACAGCATCAACTTTATTTACAACATCAACTGATGTTGTATCAGCAAATATTGTAAAGTTATCTGTCCTTGTTGAAACTTTAACACTTACCTTAGGAGGAGCCTCATAAATATCATAGAATTTTAAATTATAAGTTTTATTAATATTAACTGTTTCTGCGAATCTTCTTGTAAAATCCTCAACAAATTTTTCTTTAACAATTCTTATTTCTCCATATTTACGATAATGGGCCCAATCTATTGCATCTGCCATAGCTGCTTCAGTTACTTCTTTAATTAGGATATAATCTTGTTCATTTGTAGTTGTATAATTATTAAATAACATCATTACTGTTATTACAAATATACCTAGTATTATAAGCCAATATCCCCATAAACTTTCTTTCATTTATATTACCTCCTATGGCCAGTTTTTATATTTTTCTAAAAACTTTTGTGGATATAATGGATCTGGATACACTCCATCTTTATTTTCAACTGTATTTCCACTACTATCAACCATTACATAATCTAATCCCTTAATACAGCTTGAAATATCTCCTGTACAGAATTTTCCATTTACATAGTATTTCCACTTATTATCTCTACCAGATGTATCGCTAAAATATGACTCGACAAATGTACTTTTACATTCTTTCATATCACTATTACAATCAAAGCAATATTCAATATCTGAGTCTTTTCCTTTTTGTGTTGTTTCAGTACCACACATATTCATTGTTGAATATTTAAAATATGATTTAGAAGTATTTTTCTTAATTGTTTGCAGATCTTTTGTTGTTAAAGTAACTTCATATTCTAAATAATCTCTCGATTCATCATCATATATATCATATTTTCCACTACTAGAACTATCTGCTAAATATGTAGATAATTTACTATCATCTGCTTTAGTTGTTGCATCTGTATCAGAAGTTAACGCTATATAATTGTTATTATCATTATTATTTAAGCTCGCAAGTCCACTTCCTTGTTCTATTAATGCAGCAGCTACTTTACCTTTAGCATCTGACCAGTTTGTTTCATTATCTTCTCTTTCAGTAGGTGTTACATCTGATAAAGCTATAGCACGATAATAAAATTGAGCTTCAAAATCATAAGTTTGTGTATCATCACATTCATCGCAATTACGTCTAAATGCCATTTCCATATTACAATAATTACATGTACTAGATAATCCATCAATTTCAGGATGATTAGTTAAATATTTATTTATAGCTTCCGTAAACATTGTTTTAATTCCACCACTTGCAAATCCTAAATTAGAAAATGCAAATTTGGTAGTATACTGGCCTTTATAAGAAGTTAATTCAATATTATATACATATCCAACTTCCAAACCACTAATATTTTTCATTGCGGCATTTGATTCATAATCGATAGTTTGATATTCACCAGTATTCATTAAAGCAAAAGTACTATTTGGTGGCCTATAAAATGTAAACTTACTAACTTGTTCTTTACTATCAGACATTTTGACATTATCACCATATGGATCCGATGCGCCATCACTAGCTATTCCTTGTTGAGAATTATAAGATAAATTATTATAATTAAATTGCCTACATGATTTTGCATCTCCGCTACAACCATCAATATGGGAAGTAGAACCAAGATGATATTCTTCAAAAGTTGGTGTAGTATCCTCATCACCAGGATTAATAACATATTGTCCATCTCTACTCAATACTCCTGGTACATGTGCAGGTAAACTTGTTTCACCAGAATCTCTCGCACTTTCAGCAGTTTCACTATTTAGTGGAAAATACATATTTTTTCCTAGATAATCTCCCGAATCAAATCCAGAACTCGTATTAGGCCAATATTTAACTGAATCCTTAGCTTCAATCATATTTATTGTGTTTTCTTTTTTGCCATATTTTTCACTATTTTGTTCATAAGAAAATGTTATTTCAGGAATGTCATTACCATCATATTCGGCACTAAATCCCTCAAGAGCATTATGGCAATCATTATATATTTTTTGTAAACCTATTCTTTTGCCAACCCATCCTCCATATGCTTTTTCAGCTTCTGCTGCATTTTTTGCTGTTTCTTCATGAGTAGTTTTAGCTTCATTATAAGCGTTTTTTGCTGCATTTATAATGCTATCACATCTAGCTTGATCGATTTCTGATTTCAAACTGGTGCAAAATCCTTTATCATCATGAGCAGTACATACATCTTTTGTAAGATGACATGGATTATATGTACTTTTTGCATCATCATAAGCCTTTTTAGCATCAGCTAGTGCTTTTTGAGTACCAGGTAGAGCAGTTACAAAACCTTGCCATGCATCATACATATTTTGTTCAGTAGTAGCTGCACTTATATAATCTTTTTTCCATCTTCTAGCATGAAAGAAAAATGTTTTTTTAGTTCTATCGACAACATAAGGTTGCCTAAAATATGAATTTGGATTATTAATATCACCGCTCTCATTATATGAATCAAATATGAAAAATTGTCCAGATATTGATGCTGCTGTACCAGGTGTAAACAAATCTATTTTTTCAGTTACAAAAGAAGCACAATATTCATTATTAACAACATTATCTAAATACTTACCATAACTTCCAAAATTTATTGGCTCTTCACCTTGATCTTCTAATTCTAGCATTATGTATTTCATAGATCTTCCTCTAATATATGAATGATTGAATGCTCTATAACTATCTTTATTTAACTCACCATCGCTAGAACATGAATCAGCACCACAATCATTTTCTAAATGAACGATAGGCCCACATTGCTTAATATATGCATCTTCTTCTTTACTATCTTCTTCAAGAGTAGTTGGATCAATACTATCACAATTAGCACATCCATTTTTTAACTTATCTAAATCACTCATATCAGGATCATCACATATGCTAGGAACATTTAATGTAACTTTTACCTCAGAACTTTTTTCAGTACTTTTTCCATTAACTAATTCAACAAATCTTTGATAACTTGGATTTGGTTGATAATTATTTACAGGGCTACATACATTTGCATTGCCTACACATGTATAAATTTTTATTTCACTAATAATATCACCGTTACCAACAATTCCATCAAACTTTAAAGTTACATCAACAGTGTTTTTTTTGCTAATTGTTCCAGTAACAATTATATCTATTGATGAAGAATTTGTTAAATCTGTATCGCCAGCAGCAGCGCATTTTATACCATTTCCACTACATCCTTTAAAAGTAACTTTTGCATCTGAATTTTCTTTTTCTATATCAATAGTTGCATTAATTGTATATTTTTTTCCATCCGTAGTAGCATCTTGTTTAACATCAGTTACTGTAACTTTACCAGCTCCAGAGCTATCAGAAGGAATATATTCATCTATATTAATATCATTACAATAATTTCCTTCACCTCCATCATGTGCACATAATCCCACTTTAAGCATTTTGCCAATAGCATCATTGCCAGGTGAGTAATTTTTTAATTTGCCTATTATACTAAAACTTGTATTACTTATAACACCAGGAGATCCTACAACATACAAATCATCTGCTTTAAACGGATAAATACGAAAGGCTTCTGATTGATCACATTCACTAACATTGTTCTTTTTAGCATAATTTGACATTGCAATTAATCCATCAGTAAAATTGCACTTATCACAGCCATAAGAATATGAAGTTGATTGGTTTACATAGTAAGGGCTTGTCAAATCAGGATCCATACATGTTACAGACTTTCCACCAATAGTATATCTATATTCAATATGAGTTATACCAGAACAAGTTTTTTTCGTTGAACCAACAGGAATAGTCTCAGCTGAAACAACTAAAGGAATTAGTAACAAACTAGCAATAATATATATAATTTTTTTCATTAGATCTCACTTCTCTTCTTTTTAATAAATATCAATGTTGCAGTACCAATAATTAATACACCACCAGTTATCAAAATATATTTATAATATTTCTTAAAAAAGTTTTCTTGAGGTTCTTCTATATCCGGAGTAACATTTCCTTTATTATAATTATCTATTTCTTCTTTTAATCCAACTCCCATACTTTTTACTATTTTTGGATTAGTAATATATTTCTGACAATAACTAACATTAGAATTATCTTTACAAATTTGATAAACACTATTACTATTAAACATAGGTTTTTTATAATTAATTGTTTTAATTAAATATCTATCACATGAAGTATTACTATAAACTTTAATTTTATAATTAATTATTTTATAGTAATCTATATCATCAAATGTGTATTTTCCAGAAGAATAATCTTTTTTATTAGCAAATGATATATCATCATTAACATCATTTGATATTTCTAATGAAAAATTATCAGTAAGATTGTATATAGATACTAATAAAGTTGTAACATCTGTAGTATAATCATACATTTCATCTTTTACATGAACACTTTCACTTTTTTCTTCATAATCAACTTTAATTTGATTAGCTTCTTTAAGTAAATCTGATTTAGTTTTACTATCACATTTATCAGCATAAACATTAAAAGTAGTAAATAAACTAATTATAATAATTGCAATATATTTCACTTTATCACTCTCTATCTCTAATCAAGTATATCATATAAAATAATCAATTATCAATAAACTAATATTTATTTTTTATTAAAAATAAGATAAAATTAACTTGTGATTAAAATGAATTATAAAAATATTTTAAAAACTTTTTTTATTTATATAATAGCGATTGTTTTAATAGATGCTTTAACAAATTCTTATAAAAATAATGTTTTCTTATATACATTCTTACAAATAATATTTTTAATTATAACTTTATTTATAATATTAAAAATAAACAAAATAAAACTTAAATCTATTAAGAATTTATCAAAAAAAGATTATCTTACAACCCTTATAATCTTTTCTATATTTACTATATTAACTCTATTATCAACTTATATTATTAATAAATTTATATCTATACCTTTAAATGAAGAGCTAATAAGAGAAGAATTTATTAAATATCCTATTTTTTCTATAATAAGTTCTTGTTTAATTACTCCAATTATTGAAGAACTATTATTTAGATATAATTTTAAAGATATTAAAAATAAATATTTATACATAATAATTACTACATTATTTTTTAGCTTATTACACCTTAGTTCACCAAATGAAATATTATATCTTATTCCCTATTCATTTATGGGAATCATGTTTAGTTATTCTTATATTAAAACTAATAATTTATTATCACCAATTATATGTCATATATTATATAACATTATAAATGTTATTATATTATTTTATTTTTAGGAGAATCATATGAAAAAAACAATTATATTTATAATTTTATTATTATCTATAACTTTTTTATATAGTAAATATATAGAACCAAACAACTTTAAAGTAAGAGAATACAGTGTTATAGCCTCATCTATACCTGAAAGTTTTAATGGTTATAAAATAGTTCATTTAACAGATATTTATTATCAAAATAAAGATTTAACTAGTATTATTAATAAAATAAATGAATTAACACCTGACTTAGTCGTATTTACTGGTAACTTATTACACAATGAATTTAATAAGGATAATAAAGATAAATTAATAAACTATTTAAATATGATTAATTCTAAATATGGAATATACTACGTACTAGGAGATAATGATCAAAATGATACATT
>DJSP01000042.1:36122-57349 GCA_002438065.1 Caryophanales bacterium UBA6331
ATACATTTAATGAAATAATAAATAGTACTAATATTAAAGTCTTAATTAATGAATACACTCTTTTATATAATAATAATTATACACCTATAATGCTAATTGGACTTGATAACAATTTAGATATTGATAAAGCTTTTAACTATGAAGAAAATAATTACTATAAAATAGTCCTATCTCATAAACCAGATAACTATGATTTAATTGAAAATAAAAATATAAATTTATTCTTAGCTGGCAATTCCCTTAATGGTCAAATTAGACTTCCATTTATTGGCGCTATTATCAAAAAAGAAGGATCAAAAAAATATTATGATGAAAAATATTACATTAATAATACTAATATATTTATCTCTAATGGTTTAGGTAATCCTAAATATGATATTAGATTTTTAAATACTCCTTCAATTAATTTCTATAGATTATATAGCAAATAAAACTCCTTATCATAAAATAAAAAAGAAAGGAGTTTTTCTTATGCAATATTATCCATATTATCAATATGATCAAAATAGAGGCTTTTGGGTACCATTACTTTTAGGTGGCCTTGGAGGAGCAGCTATAGTTGGGGCATCCCGTCCTAGACCAGTTTATGTAAATCCGAATCAAAATTACACACCATACCAAACTATGCCTTCTTATGGCTATAAATATTATGGTGGTTATAATTATAACCCCTATTACCCATATTATAGATAATACTTAAAAGTATAATTATTGATAAACTAGAACTACCACCATAACTTAGTAATGGATAAGTTATTCCAATAATAGGAAATAAACCTATATTCATTAAAATATTAATTATAGATTGAATAACAATAAAATTAACACACGGTTTAACTACATACTTATCTTTACTTATTTTACCTAAGTAAATAATAAATATTAAAAATATTATCATATAAATAATAAAGCCAACTAAACCAAAATTATTAGTTAAAAGAGTTATTGCAAAATCAGTTACTGCTTCAGGAAAATAAACTCTTTTTTTAATACCCCAAAATCCCGATAATGAAATACTTTTTATAGCTGTTTCTATTTGGTAACCTTCTCTATTAATAAAATTAGTTATTCTATCCATTCGATAAAAGAAATTAGTTCCAAATAAATTAATAAATAAATCATTATTAAAAGAATATAAGTATATAAAAGAAATAATAATAACTAGTGTAATAGATATTCCAAATATGTAATACCACTTATTTAATTTTCTTAAGAATAAGAAAGTAATTAATATAACTATATAACTTATTATAGGTCCAGTATCAGGCTCCAAAAACACAAGTACACTAGGAATTAAAGTAATAATAAAACAAACTATTACATACTTAAAATCACTTAAATTATAGTTAATAGTAATATATCTTAAATATAGAATTAAACCTATTTTCATAAATTCACTAGCTTGAAAAGATATTCCAAATATTTTAATCCAAGACCTGCTCCCATTTACGTTTACTCCAAATAATAAAGTAACACCTAAAAGTATTATTCCTATTAAATAAATATATAAACTATTATCTAATATAAAATTTATATTAATTATAGATAATAAATAAAAAATTAAAAGCCCTAAACTAAACCAAATAATTTCTTTAATATAATAATTACTATAACTATCTAAATAATATTTCCCATAATAACTATTAACTATACTAATTATAATTAATAAAATTAAAGATATTATAAATTTCTTTTTCATATTAATATTTTGCATATTATTTTTATATTTATTACATATAATTTACTATAAGGAGGAACTTATGGAGTTACCAGAAATCTTTAAAAATAAAATTAATATAAACAAAGAAGATAAATATTATAGAGGTTCATTTGAAGAATCAAATGAATTGAAGTTACCAGCCAAAGTAAAAATTAGATATCAAAATCATGAATTTACTACTACTATTGTTAATATGACTAATAATTATTATATAACTAAAGAAGGAAATGTCCTTTATAAAGAAGATGTTACTATAATTAGTCAAAATTAAAACTCCAATTAAGGAGTTTATTTTAGTTATTAAATTATTAATTTATAAGGATACTGCTTTATAGCAATATCCTTATATAGGCATTTAAAGATTTTCTATTTCATCTTTGGTAAGACCCGTTATTTCTGATACTTCAGAAATACTAGTTCCTTTAGATAATAATTTCTTGGCAATTGAAATTGCTTTTTGATTTTCGCCTTGAGATATTCCTTGAAGTATTCCTTCTTTTTCTGCTTCTCTTATCATTGCCCTCTCTAATTTTTCTTTTTCTTTTTCAGGATCATAATATATTAGATTCTCTATTGTTTGTGAATATTTTTCCATTATTTTCACTATCTCCTTTAAATCTTCATAATCCCCTGCTAATTCATAACTGTATTTTATGCTTCTTGATGTTAGTAGTTTTAACGTTCTTATTGTCCAGTCATCTACATCTTTATTATATGAAATTTCATATACTTTATCAAGATTTACATGTACTATGGCTCCAGTATATCCTAATTTTTTCATATTCTTTACATTTACATACTCATATTTATTTATTAAATCTGTTATATTTTTAAATGAATGGACATTTAAATTTATTTGATTACTTATTATTTCTTCGTAATCTTCGCCTGATTTTATCATACTTAGCATTATTCCATAATTATAATTTCGATTTCTTATTAATATTACATTCGTATTATAATTATTTAATTCAACATTAATATAACATAAAGAATTTTCTATAATTATTAAGTCTGTTATCATCTTTTTAGAATCATAACTTATTGTTTTTAATTCACTATCTTTTATTATAGAATTATCAATATCTATTTCATTAAAATTAAGTAATTTAAACGCTAGTTTGATAATAAACTTTTCATTTGATTTTGCAACATATTTTAGAGCTCTATCATAAACTATAGGTATTTGGAAATCTTCATCTATTTTTTTACCATTTGAAATTATTTCCTTATCTTCGCCATAAACAGTCTATTCTAAAATTTGATTAGTCATTCTTTATTACCTCCAATTTTTATTTATGAGTGATTTATTTTTCCTCCCTCTATATATATTTATTACCCAAAGAAATCCATTTTACTTGTTTTTTTCTTAAGTTTTTTAAAAACATGAAAAAAGATAACCACTTAAGTTACCTTTTGATACAGATTTTTATTTTTTGTAGTTTAGTTTTTTAGTGCCGTAATTGGTACAACATATACTCCATCTGGTCTTTTATATGCAGCTGTTGTAAGTCCGCAAATAACACATAGTACACTTGGTGCTTTACCATTTTCTTTTAATATAGAATCTCTTATATTTATTAGATTTTTAGCAGCATAATCAATTTGATTAGCACCTAGTTTTATTTCAAATGCACACCATGAGCCATCTTCCAGTTCAATTACTTGATCAATTTCTTTATTTTGATAATCTTGATAATGATAACATTTAGCATTAAAACTATCAGCATATACTTTTAAATCATGTATAACTAATGATTCGAATAGAAAACCAAATGTTTCTAAATCATTAATAAGTTTATCTTCAGTTATATTTAGAAGAGCACAAGCCATAGATGGATCAGCAAAATGTCTTTTTTCTGCTTGTTTAACTCTTACACTATATCTTATATTTGTACTAAATGGCTCATCATTATCAAGTAAGAATAATCTATCGAACGCATCTAAATATGAAGATAAAGTATCAACATCAATGTCTTCATTATCTATTTCTTTAATATCATTTTTTAATGCACTATTAGTTACAGTCGTACTTTCATTTCTAGCCAAAGATTTAAGTAACAACTTTACCTTATGTTTATCCCTACTAATACCATCCAATCTATATAAATCATCATTTATTATTAAATTTATATACTCATTAACTATTTCTTTTGCATCACTAGCAGAATAATTTATATTTCCAGGAAAGCCACCACGAATAATTAATCTGGCAAGATTTCTAAGTTCTACTTTACCAGTTGCTTTATCTATAAATTTTCCTTCGCAAATATCTTTTAATGATATATCACCAGTTGAATCACCAGTTTCATAAAGTGACATAGTTCTCATATTAATTTTCCCGAATCTTCCAGCTCCACTATGTGAAATACCTTCTCTTTTAGGAGTACTTGACCCTGTTAAAATATATTGTCCTTTTAATCCTGTTCTATCGACATCATATCTTATTTCATCCCAAAGATTTGTAGCTTCTTGCCACTCATCAATCAGTTTTGGTTTTTCCCCCTCAAGAATTACCTGAGGTGACATTTTAGCAAGTTCTAACTCATTGGCTCCAGCTGCCGTATTAACATACAGCAAAGACTCACTTTTCGCATGATATCTAGCAGTCCATGTTTTGCCTGAATATTTTGGTCCTTCTACACATATTGCACCAAACAATCTTAAATATCTTTCAATTTTTTCATCAATTATTCTTTTTTTATAATTCTTTATTTCCATGACAAGCTCCTTTAAACATAATTAGATTATACAACATTTTTATTAATCATTCAATCATATTCCGTGAGATTTTGTATTTTCATTCCGTAAGATTTTACATTTTCATTCCGTGAGATTTTTAAATTTCGACTATATCTTCTTTTAAAATAGTTTCTAATCTTTCTTTATCACTTACATCTTTACAGTTACTTGCATGTTTAATTATGCATTTTTCATATAAATTTCTAGCATACCTTGCATTGCCAAAATTATCATCATCAATATGTTTTTTAAATATATTCTCTACTTTACTTAAAGCATCACTATCTATTTTAAAATTAGCTTTCAAAGCAAACAACTTAAATATTTCTAGTAATTCACTACTTGTATAATTTGGAAAATTAAAAGTATATCCAATACGTGATTTAATACCTGAATTAGATTCTAAGAATGGTTTCATTTCTTTAGTATATCCTGCAAATATAACTACAAAATCGCCTCGATAATCTTCCATAGCTTTAATTAAAGTTGCAATTGCTTCTTCATTATAACTATTATTTTTACTATATAAAGTATATGCTTCATCTATAAATAGCACTCCACCCATTGCTTTATTAATAATAGCACTTGTTTTAGGACCAGTTTGACCAACATATTCTCCAACTAAATCTTTAGCAGTTACTTCTACTAATTTATTATACTTAATATATTTTAAATCATATAAAATATCGGCAAGTATTCTAGCAACAGTTGTCTTACCAGTTCCCGGATTACCTAAAAAAACCATATGTAAATTAATATCATTTATTTTTACATCACCATTAGTCTTCTTCTTTAAACTAATTAAATCTATTAACTCATAAATTGTTTTCTTAATATCATCTAAGCCAATTAAATCATTTAATTCTTTTAATATTTCATCTATATTTTTATCTTTGCTTAATGAAGGTACATCATTATTAAAAGCAATATAACTAACTAAATTATCTCTGAAAGTAGGATAATCTAAATTACTTTTATTAAAACTATTATTTATATATTCTTCTAATTTTTTATTATCTATTTCTTTATTTAATCTATTTTTAACATCTTTAATTATAAACTCTGTATTTGGTAATACTTCTTTCAAATGATAATTAAAATAACTATTTTCTAATTCATTATCATTTTTAATAAATTCTTTTAATACATCTTCTTTATCATTTAATATAACAATATTTTTATTCTTACTATTATCTTTTAAAATATGAATTAATTTACTTATATTTAAATTATTTAGTCCTAATAAATTATTAATAACAATTATACCTGATTTATAATAATCTTTTAACTTAATAATATCATCTAATTCATTTAAAGAAATATAACTAACATTATTATTAATTAAATAATTATTACTAACACCTTTTAATAAATTAATAATAGTATCTATTGTCTCCTTATTATTTCCATATAATAATATATTAAAATTAATATATACTCCATCTTTATAACTATTAATATAAGTAATTATTTTCTTTAATAATTCTTTTGAATCATCTTCAAGTAACATATTATCCACTACATTTATATCAACTTTTTGTTCTTCTTTTTGATTTATATTAGTTAACGCTTTACCTCCAAAAAAATCTTTATAAACATCATCTAACAATCATCTATTATCCATTTATTTCTCCTTTATTTACGAAAAAAGCATAATAATTTTATGCTTTAGGTACATTTATTTCAATTAATTTATTCTTTAATTCTTTTTCAATATTTTCAAGCATAGCTTCTGCTTCCATTCTCTTTGCATGTCCTTCTTCATGAATCTTTATAACACTGTCAATAGTTTCAATTAAATCTTGATTAGTCTTCTTAAGAGTTTCAATATCAATAATAGATTTTTCTGCTTCAGTTGCAATATCTATTGAGCCTTGTTTTAAGGTTTCACTATTTTTCTTTAACATCTCATTTGTAAGATTAGAAACTGCTTGTTGTTCTTGTAATGCCTTCTTAGAATTATTAATGCCTAACGCTAAAACCATTTGATTTTTCCATAATGGAATAGTATTAGTAATTGTACTTTGAATTTTTTCAACTAATTCAGCATCATTATTTTGTAACAATCTAATTTGAGGTGCCATTTGAATTGAAATAATTCTAGTTGTTTTTAAATCATATAATTTTTTTTCAAAACGATTAATTTGACTTTCTAAATCTTGAACTTTTTGAGCATCTAATTGATCATGAGTTTCATTATATTTCTTTTGTGCTTCAATTAAGGTAACATTTTTTAGTTCTTCTAATTTTTTCTCTCCAGCAATAATATATAATGAAATTTCTTTAAAGTATTCTAAATTCTTTTCATACATAGTATCAAAAATAGTAATATCTTTAAGTAATTGTACTTTATTTTTCTCTAAATCTTTTTCAATTAAGTCAACATTTTTTTCGATTTTGTTATATTTAGCAATTACAGTATCAATTTCTTTCTTAGCACTACTGAATAGTTTAAATATACCTTTCTTTTCACTTCCAATAGATGAATTAAATGATTTAATTTCACCTACTAAATTAGCTAGCAAAGCCCCAGTATCTCCAATATCCTTAGTTTTAACATCTTCTAGTACTGTATCTGAAAAAGTACTTATTTTATTTTGAGCCTTAGCACCATATTGAAGAACTAAATTTTGATCCATAACATCTATTTTAGTAATAAATTCATCAACTGCTTTTTTCTCACTATCAGATAAGGCATCATAATTTAAAGATTTTTCTATTGTTTTATCTGTTATTTCTTTTCCTGATTCTGTTATCTCATTTACATTTTCACTATTTAATTTATCTTCTACTTTTAATTCTATATTCATATCATTATCTCCTACTTACTTAAATATTCTATTAATTCATTATAATAGTTCATTTTTAAACTTGTAACTGTACTAGTTATCTTGCTAGGAATACCTATTCCTAAGTCACTTGCGCTTACACTTGTTCCAGTAACCCCTGTTCTAAATCCATACTTTTCCCAAGCAATTTTACTTATTTCTTCATCTTCAAATGCTTGCAATAATTTTTTGCCATTTTCACTAAAAATAGTTAAACAATGGGAATTCCAAATAGTTGGTTTAGGATATAAAACTACAATGTCATCTTTTACTTGATTAAATCCCGTTGGATTAGAGTTAGCAAAATCAA
Source organism: Caryophanales bacterium UBA6331 (assembly GCA_002438065.1). Classification (GTDB taxonomy): domain Bacteria; phylum Bacillota_I; class Bacilli_A; order RF39; family UBA660; genus CAG-533. The sequence continues at coordinate 43,723 of DJSP01000042.1, forward strand.
TTATACTCTTTTCATAATCAACAATCATAGGTTCTCCACCCATACCAGTCTTTAAATATCTTTCAAAAAGATCAGCTGGTGTATTATTCATATATCCACTTTTTTGATAAAATACTTTTAATTTCTTTAAATTAGCTTCAATTGTTGCATCATTTATTTCTCCACCACTTAGAATTGATAATAATAATCCATAGTATGTTGCTCCTGGTGATGATGATACTGGATCAGTAGATGCTATATTAATGTTTCCATATAAATCTTTAAGTCCAATATCTTTCCATTTTTTACCATTTAATATATAATCAATTAATTTATTCATATCAGTTATATAATAAACTCCATCTTCATTAGTAACAATTTTCTCTTTTATTAGAGCATTAACAACTTCTTTCCAACTATATATAACTATTGGTGTATTAAGAGTTAAACCACCATCTAATACATAATATCTATCAGCCTCATTCTTAGATTTATCAGGAGATAACTTATAATAATCATAAAATCTTTGATCAGATGTAAATAATGCATCATACTTACTAACATCATCACTATTAATACTAATACTTTCCCCATTTTTAATTTTAGTTATAACATCACTATTGCCCAAATTAACACTTTCTCTAATTAATGGTTTAGTAATTGTTTTACCATTACTCCAATTATCATAAACAACTTTAATTTTATATTTCTTTAAAAGAATATTTGCAACTTCACTATCAGCAATAAAATCTTCTTTACCACCACCAGTTGCTACATATATAGTTGTAATGTTTGTGCTTCCACCATCATTTTTATCGCCTATAAACTTAATTCCTACTATTAACCCTATAAGTAATATAAAAATTCCAATTCCTATATATTTTTTATTCATTGTTATCCTCCTTAATTATTTCTTCATCATCAAAACCATCAGCTTTGAGCATTGAATTAAATACTTTCATATCAGCATCTATATTTATAATATCATTTTGATATAAACTATCTAATATCTTAGCAAAAGCATCATTAGCAGTTTTTAGCATCTCTTTAGTATTTTTAGTAAATTCTTTCATTTCTTTAGAAGATAAATCTTGATTTTCTATTTCATCATATCTTTTAATTATACTAAGTGTAACTGGTAAATAATAATCAAAGAAATTATTAATATTTCTAATCTTTTTATTATCCTTTTCAACTGTATTAATTATCTTATTTGCATTATCACATATTTTACTTATATATTTAACAATATCACTATCATCTATCTTTTTACGCATATCAAATATTACTTTAGTATCACTTTTAGCAATATCTATTTTTTTATCTATTTGTTCATAAACTATTTTATCACTTGTTTTATTAGAAGTAAGTATTAGTTCACCAGCAGCAAACGCAGCAACCCCAATTAATAGAGATGGAAAAAATGGGACAGCAAGTGTTAAGTAAGGAACTGCAAAGAAAGCACTACCAGCAATAGCCGAAATAACTTCTTTATTTTTAACACTCATTTTAATTGTAGCTCCTTACTTCTTTAAAGGCTTCTAATAAATTTTCAGTACCATCAAACACCTTAGCATTGGTTAATTTAGCAATATTATTAAGTTGTTTTAGGCTAGCCATACCAAATGTTATACTATAAACTGGCACCTCTTTATTTAACTTTTTATAATATTTAGATAAGGTATTAAAACTTCCTTCATTAGCGTATCCATCTGTCATTGCAATTATAGTAGTTGTATAATCATCTCTTTCATTTTTTAATACTTCTAAACCTTTTTCAATTGCATCATATAGAGCCGTAGATCCTCCAACTTTATAATTATTAATATTTTCTATTAATGTACTTGTATCACTGCCCAGTGCACTCCAAACATTCGTAACACTGCTACTAAAGGTTATAACAGTTATTTTATCATTCTTAGAAAATTGTAATCTATCTTTAGAAGATTCTTCACTATTTAAAATATAGTTCATTGCATTTCTTAACTCTTCTATTCCATCACCAGACATACTTCCTGAATAATCTAAACAAAAGACTGTATGAGTAGGTTTTCTTAAACTTTCAATATAAACATTTAAGGCCTTAGTTATAACTTTTTTAGATGGAAAATTAGTTACATTTAAATATTTACTAGTATCAATTCCCCAATCAGGATTAAATACCTCAGCGTCAACATCATTATTAATTCCACCATACCAAGTACGGTAACCATTATCTTGTAATAATTCTTGTCCTTTTTTACTTAATAAAAATCTTTGAAACTCTAAAAAATCTTTTTCTTTACTTTTATCAGTACTTATATAAGCAAGAGTCATATCATTTATTGATACTCCATCTTTAGGATAAAACAAATATAATTCTTCTTTATTGTCTTTTTTTAATTGTTTGTTTATATCTATTAAAGATGCTTCATCAGCAATTATAGCTTCATAATCGTCATTATTTAAAAACATCTCTTTTAGGTAATCTTCATCACCACTAACTCGTAAAGTACCTGAAAACAAATTTTTAAGTTCCGTAATTAATTTAGTATTATCTAAATCTTTTTCAGATAAAACTTCTGGATTACCTGCAAGTGAATTAAGAAAACCAATATAAGCAGTAGCTCCTGTATTAGTACTAGTAACTGATGGCATAACATATTTTATTTTCTTATTTTTAACTAATTCAACAATATCATTATTAGTTATTTCTTTATCAATTAATCCTAATTTTTTTGCTTTACTTTTTCTCATTCCTAATACGATTGGACTAATAGCAATTGATTTAGAATTACTAGTTAAATACTGATTGTCTAACATATATAACCACATCGAATTAGATATCCATACCCCATCATATTTATCAACATTATTATTAAGTTCATCAACTATATCAATATCACCCATATAAGTAAAATTAATATCATAACCTTTTTTATATATTTTGCTTTCTAAATGTTTGTTACTAGCTGATGCTAAAATATTTAGTCTTTTACTATCAACTACTTCTATCATCTTATTACTTAGTGAATTTCCCATTATTGTTACAAATAAGAAAGTAGCAAATAAGATTACAAAAAAACTTTTATTTTTATTACTCATCACATATCCATCCTCTAGACAAAAGTATATCATTATAAATTTTAAAGTTCAATTAAAATAAAATTAACACTAAAAAAAGATAAAATAAATCTTAATTTCATTTCTAAATCATTCATAACATTAATAAATTTACCTAAATTTAATTCATTAATTTTATCTTCGATTACATTTATTTTTAGAAATATATTTTTATTCATATAATAATTTTCCTTAAATTAAGGATTAATCTAGTATGTTATTAAATAAATTACAAACATATTTTTAAGTTTATTTACTTCACATAAAGAAATTTTCATCATATTAATATATTAGGTGACTTATGTTAATTATTGATAATACAACTGTAGTAGTTTATTCTTATGATGAATTAAAATCTGCTTTAGAAGGAACTTATACTTATGTTTATTTAGGTAGTAACATAACAATGACAAATGGGATTAAAATAAATAGGTTAACTAAAGAAGTAATTATTAATGGTACTTATGAAGGCATTACTTATAGATTAGAGGATAAAAAAAGTTTAAGTGCATCAGATACAATAACTGTTTCTTCAAATATTACAACTAAAATAACCGTTTGTAATTTAAAATTCATAGGGTATAACTACTATGGAATAATTTATATACCTGATTCAAATACTTATAAAGATACAACCATAGAATATAAAAATATAGTTTATACTGGTCCTCAGATGGCTTTTAATCCTTATGGATTAACTAGATTTATTGACTCTACTATAACTATTGATGATAATAAATTAGTAACTGGTAATGAGGTTGCTGAATGTAATCGAATTGAAATTGGTGGAAATACAACTATAACTCATAACTCGAAAGGTAATTCAGCTTTTTGGTTTAGAAATAGTACTCCTTACTTAAATATTTTAGAAAACGCAAATGTAGTTTTTAATAGTCCTAATCGTGAACTTTTTTATGGAGTTACTAATTTAGAACTAAATATTTTAAATAATGCTATTTTTAATATTACAGCTCATAATGGCATGGCTTATGGAAATTTTGGTACTGGTGCAACTAATTTGTATCCTAATTCTAGTTTAATAATTAAACAAACTACGCAAAATGGATCATACTCTACTTGGTATAGTTATGGAAAGATAAATGTTGATACTAATGCTTCTTTAAGAATAATAAATAATTTTCCTAATATAAGTGCTTCTAATTATAATATTAATTTTTCAAGTAGTGGCTCATTAACACTTAATAATCCTAAAGAAGTTGTTCTTTATAATTCTAAGGCTAATATTATTAATACTTCTGGAACGTTACCATTTAGTTTTACTTTTAATAGATTAAATTTATTTACATCAAGTATTACTATAAATGATAATATAACTAAAGATACTCTTCCCACTTATTCTTGGCATAAAAGTAGTGATTTAATAACCATTACTGGAACATTTAATTCAACTACTGCAACTATTTTAACAAGCACATTAACTAAAGAAGATTTGCAAACTTTACCAAGTTTAACTAACTTTGTTTTTGCTAATAAGAAAATACTATCTATCGGTGATTTTCCCTTTAGGGCATCTTCTATTACTGATGAGGATAAAATAGTAAGTGGATTAACTTTGCCTAACGCAAGTGTACTTATTACAATCAATGATACATCTAATATTGTACTAGCTGATGATACTGGTAAATTTACTTATAATTTAGATAGTGCTTTACCAATTGGAACATACATAACTTTTAACGTAAAAAACTATCAAGATTTAATTTATCATACTAAAAAAGTTCAAATAGTTTATAGTGGAGACTTAACTTTAGATAATGCTACTAATATGGTAGAGTTTTTGCTAACACCTATTTCTTTAAATCCAATTATATGTCCTAAAAAAGATGATGTAAACTTAATTGTTACTGATACTAGAATTAATAAAACATCATGGAATATTTATGCATCTGTTACTAAAGATTTTGAAAGTTTAAAAGGAAATATTTTAGATGCTTCGATAATTTATGTAGATGATGATAATAACCAAATTAAATTAACAGAAACCCCCAAAAAAATATATACTTATACTCCAAGTAATGATGACTTACAAGTAATTATAACATTTATAAAAGATAAACATCTCCTTTTATTATTAAATAGTAAAGTTATTAATAATAATACTTATCAAACAAGTATAATTTGGTCCATAGAAGCAAACTAAAACACTTTAGAGCATTTATTCTAAAGTGTTTTTATATTCTAAAATAAGGTGTACTACAATCCAGTTTATCAGTCGTTCTCATCTTTCCTACTACAAATACATTATTACTATGTTTAGTTAATTCCTTACCTTCAAAGGTACAAACATTATTTAATTCAAAATAAGAATTACGCCTTCTTGCTAATTTGAAACGTAATAGTTGTACTCCCAGTTGCCTCAATATCATCTAAAGTTATAGTAAGTGTACCAGTTGATTCTTCGTAAGTATATTTACTAGTTTCGGCTTTTACTCCATCAATTGTTACTGATTCGTTAACAAATCCAACTTTTGTAGTGTCTAAAATATCGGTTATTACTGGAGTTATATAACTTAAATCAGCTTTATTATTAATAACTATTGTATATGTTAGCAATCCATCAGCCCAAACCATTTTATCAGCCGTTTTAGTAACTGTTAAACCATCAATCATTGAAACAACTACTGCTTCACTATTAATTTCAGTTGGTATATTATTATAGTTACCTAATACAGACACTATATTACTTAAATCCATAAGACCTCCTATTTATCTTATGAATTATTTCTTTATTAAGTTAATTATTTATGCCCTAGTCGGATTATTATCTATTTCAATATTTACTTTGCTATTTAATCTATAAACATCATCTAAGTATTTTAAATGTTCTTTGACTAAATTATAGTCTTTATATTTTAATATTATTTGAAATCTATAAACATTATTTATTTTAAACATTGCCGCAGTTGTTGGTCCTAAAATTATAACATTATTAAGTTTTTTATCTAGATAACTTTTAACTTTAGATATTTCTTTGGATGCCTCATTATAATCTTTAGATGCAATTAAAATTTTAGTTATATAAAAATATGGCGGGTATTTAAGAATTTTTCTAATATTCATTTCATAATTATAAAGGGATTCATAATCGTTATTTTTAGCGTATTCTATTATTTTATTATCACTATTAAATGTTTGAATTACGGCATCTGATTTATCACTTGCTCTTCCGGCTCTACCAATTGTTTGAGTGATAAGTTCAAACGTATTTTCTCCACTTCTAAAATCAGGAATATTTAAAGAATCATCCGCATTAATTATGGCTGCTAAGGTTACTTTAGGAAAATCAAATCCTTTACTAATCATTTGGGTACCAACAATTATGTTTACATCTTCATTTTCAATTTTAGATATAATTTCATCTTGGCTACCTTTCCTGCTAGTGGTATCAGCGTCCATTCTAACTGTTTTAACGTTATATCTTTTATTAATTTCTTCCTCTAACTTTTCAGTACCAAGTCCAAAATTAGTTAAAGATTTTTCCATACAACTTGGACAGGTATCGGGATTATTAATGGTATATCCGCAATAATGGCATCTTAAATTATTACATGTTTTATGATAAGTTAAAGATATTTCACAATGAGGACACTTGAAGGTGTATCCGCAGTTTTTACAATTAACAATAGTTGAAAAACCTCTTCGGTTAAGCATTAATAAAACTTGTTCATTTGATTCTAGTTTCTCTCTTATTTTTTGATCTAAATAATCACTTATAATCATATTTCTTTTTTTATACTCTTCTTGCATATCGACTATTTTAGTAGTAGGCATTACACTTTTTCCAATTCGTTTTGTTAAAGATAATAAAGTATAAACACCTTTTTTAGCCCTAGCCATTGTTTCAAGAGATGGGGTTGCAGAACCAAGTACAACTGGACAATTATGATATTTGCTTCTTAAAAGAGCAATATCTCTAGCATGATATCTTGGATTACTATCTTGTTTATAGTTACTACTTTGTTCTTCATCTAATATAATTATTCCAATTTTGTCAAAAGGCACAAATATGGCACTTCTAGTTCCAACTACGATATGAACATCTCCATTTAAAATTTTATGATATTCATCATATTTCTCACCATCGGATAAGGCACTATGGAATATAGCAACATCACTACCAAATCTCGAATAAAATCTTGAAACTATTTGATGAGTTAAACTAATTTCCGGAACAAGCAATATTGCACATTTACCTGTTTTTACTACTTTTTCAATTAACTCCATGTATACTTCGGTTTTACCTGATCCAGTTACCCCATGAAGTAAAAATGTTTCACTTTTATTAAAACTTGCCTCTACTTTATCTACGACTTCTTTTTGTTCTAAAGTTAATTCTTTTTTCTTAAAATTATTATTATCAATATTTATACGATATTTATTAACTTTATTTATTTTAATAATGTTTTCTTTAATAAGCTTTTTAACGATATCTAAACTATATTCTTTTTTTAAGATCTTTTCATTATTTAAAAGTCTATTAAGTAATTCAACTTGTTTAGTGCTTCTTTTATTGTTGTTGGTATAATTAATAGTAACATCTTTATTTATAAATTCTAAATATTCATCATATTTTTGATAACTACTTTTAATTGTTTTTATTTTCATAGAAGATGGAAGCATTGCTTGATATGCTTGTATAAGAGAACAAAGGGTTAATTCTTTTATTTTTTTTCCAAGTTCTAATAATTCTTTATTTAAACAAAAGTATTCATCGGTAATACTTGCTATTTCTTTTAAATTATTATTGTTATTACAATCATTAGTTATTTCTAGGACAAATCCATTAATTAAGGTATTTCTAAAAGGAACTTTTACTTTCATTCCAACTTTTAAGGTATCTTTTAAGGAATCTGGAATAATGTAAGTAAATGTTTGATCTAGGGCTTTAGCACCATATTCAACTAAAATATTAGCATACATAATAAATACCTTCTTTCTAACTAATTTATATTATAACAAATAAAAACATAAATAGTTTAAATAATTCTATCTATATTTTAAATTTAAGTATAAGGTTTAACTTTTTTATTTTCTCCAATTTTTAAAAAGCTGAAATAGTGTCAAGTAAGTGTACAACTTGATAAAATAAAAAAGTAAATTGGGCACTCTTGGACTAAATATATATATAGAAGCGCCAATGAAAGGTGTTTCATAAGTACGTACTAAAAATATAAATGGAAGGAGAAAAAGTTATGTTAAGTTTAAAAACACTATTAAAATATTTAACAAAAATTATGATTTTTTTCATGTAATTTAACAATTTAAAACTAAAAAGAAAGGAGAACTATAATGATTAGATTTAAAACATTCTTTAGAAGAATATTTAAATTATTTATTTTATTTATATAAGTAATTTAGCATAAAATTTTAAAAAAACTAATATAATTAACTGATATGGAGGAATATAATGATTAATAAACAAAAATTATGGTTTTTAACATTATTTAGTATTATTTTAGTACTTTCAGTTTACTATGTAGCCATGGATGAAAATACTCTAACTAAATTAACAGAATCACCTGTTACTACAAGTGAAGTTCTAAACGTAAATGAAGAAGATACCTTAAGTGCTCTTCGTGTTGAAGATGATGATCAAGAACAGAAAGTTATTGCAGAATTACAAGAAATTCTTTTAGATCAAACTGTTAATGCTGAAGAAAAAAATAACGCTTATGAAAAATTAAAAAACATTAATAGTACTAAAAGCAAAGAAACTAAATTAGAATCATTAATACTTAAAACTTATAATTTAAAAAGTTTTATTAAAATTAAAGATGATCAAATAAACATAGTTATTGCATCTAAAAATAAAAATGTAACTGATGCTAATAATATAATAAGAACCATTCAAAAAGAATTTGATACTCAAAAATATATTACAGTTAAGTATCAATAATTTTAAATATTCACTAAAGCCCCTTTTTAATCATAAAATATGAGTGAGATATGATGGAAAGGAAGATATTTAGTGAACTTAATCCTGACAAAAAGAGAAAAAGAAATTTTTAATTTATTAGTAAAAAGTAAAAATACAAGAGATATTTCTAAAGAATTACATATATCTGAAAAAACAGTAAGAAATCATATATCAAATGTAATTCAAAAATTAAACTGTCAAAATAGATCTTGTGCTATATTAGAATTAATTAAATTAGGTGAAATTAATTTATAAGTCGTAAAATAAACGACTTATATTTTTTTGATAGCATATAATTAATTGGTGGAATTATGTTAAAAGATAAACTTAAAAAAAGAATATTTCTTATTGTATCTTCTCTTATAATAATTTTTATTGTCTATTTATTTCCCACAAAGAAAATAGAAACAATAAATAATGTCAAAAAAAATTATAAAGAAGCATATATTTATTTACTTGATCAAAATAATTATGTTGCAAGAGTAAATATTATATTAAATGAAAATAACGATATTAATAAAATAAAAGAGATAGTTAATTATTTAACAATTGGTGGAAATAAATCAAATTACATTAAAGAAGGATTTACTCCTATAATTCCCAAAAACACTAGGCTATTATCTATTGATATTGACAATAATATTGTTAAACTAAATTTTTCTAAAGAAATATTAAATACTCCAGATAATAAAATTGATCAATTAATTTCTTCTCTAATTTACTCTATCACTAGTTTAAATAATAATTATAAATTATCTATTTATATTGAAGGAAATATTTTAACTAAATTACCAAATAATAAATTAATAGATCCTATCTTAGATCGCAGTTATGGTATTAATAAAGTATTTAACGTAAACAATATTGTTGGTACTGCCAAAACAACTATTTTCTACTTATCAAAACAAGATGACTATTATTACTATATTCCTATAACTTTAGTAAATAATAACCAAGATGATAAAATAAAAATAATTATTGAAGAAATGGCATCTAAAAGCGTTTATAACACTAATTTAATTAGTTACATCAAAGACATTGAAAAAGCTGCATATGAGATTAAAAATGACTATATTATTCTTAATTTAAATAGCAATAACTTTTCATCAAAAGAATTAATTGAAGAAACTATTTATACATTTAATTTATCCATTAAAGAAAACTATAACATAACTAAAGTAGTTTATTATATTGACGATAATTTATATAATTCTTATGAAATCTAAAAAGCACATTTAAGTGCTTTTATAAATTGTACTATAAATTGTGTTTTTTTACTTTCACATTTTCATTTCTTTGATTATACATTTGATTTATCATCATTTTATCAAATTCTTTCGGATCGGGTGAAAGATATCTTAATAGAAGTAAGTATTTCGTTTCAATAAGTTTATCTAAATAATTATTGCCTTTGTTAGTTATAACAACTTTACATTCAACAATATCAATAAGTCCCTCCTCTATCATATAATCTAAAAGATCATAATTTGTAAGAATACAACTATTATAACCTTTTCTTATTAATAACAACATACTGCCAATTTCTAAACAATTCATTTTTTCTCCTCCATGTAATTATATTTAGAAAATAAAAAAAGTAGAAATATATCGCTTTAAAAAACGTTTTTACTTCTACTTCTTTTTAAATCTACAAATAAATTATACAAATATTTTTAATAAATTACAAGTATTTTTTCTTATTGTGCAGTATATCCGCCATCTATTGGAACAACAGCTCCAGTTATAAATGATGCTTTTTCACTTAATAAATAAACAATTAAATTAGCAATTTCATTATCTTTTCCTAATCTTCCAATAGGCATTTGATTAGCCATAGCCTCTTTCATATCATCTGGAATTCCACTCAAAATTGGTGTATCAACATAGCCTGGTGCAACGGCATTAATTCTAATATTATCTCTTGCATAAGTTAAAGCAAGTGATCTAGTCATTTGATTAATTGCTCCCTTAGTGGCTGAATAAGTAAAACTCATAGTTGTACCTACTAATCCATACATACTTGATGTATTTACAATGTTTCCTCCACCATTTTTAAGCATTTCAGCAATAACATATTTATTAGCTAAGAATATTCCTGTTTGGTTAACTGCAACAACCTTATTCCATTCTTCTAAACTAACTTCATGAGCCTTATTTGGTCCTCCACCAATTCCAGCATTAGCAACTAAATAATCAATGTGTCCAAATTTACTTACTGTTTCTTCTACTAAAGATTTAACACTTTCTTCACGTGAAACATCACATTTAATACCTAATGCATTTTCTCCTATACTAGATGCAATATCTGCAACATTATCATTCCAATCAGCAAGAACAACCTTAACACCATATCCAGCTAATTTTTTAGCAGTAGCAAGACCAATACCTGATGCACCACCAGTTATAATTGCAACTTTACTATTTTCCATTTTTATCTTCTCCTTTTCTATCTTAACAAAATTATTATACCACACAATTAACAAAATAAACTAAAAAAGATAACCTAACTAGATTATCTTTACTACTAATTATTGTTTGGTAATTTCTTTACTCATTCATAAAGTTCTTTACACTTATTATCAAGTTCTTTTAAAACATCAAGCATACTTAAATGTTTATTATTTTTATCATAATAACTAGTTTTACATTCAAGTAAAGTTCTTGGATAATTAAACCCTTCATCTACTTCTATATCAAACCCATTAGGTAAATTATCAAAATCATATTTATCATTAAACAAAATATAAGTTATTGTACTATCTAATTCCTCCCAATAATCAAAATTATTTTCCTTTATTTTTTTAATAATAATTCTTTCATTATTTTGATATTCTTCTAAGTTTTTAATATCCTCATCAAAATATTCGTAAAATTCAATTTTATAATGACCTGAACAACTTGCAAATGTTTTATATCCCTTTTTATTTAACAAAGCAACTGCAGGAGCAATCATTTTATCACAAACAAACACTTTAGGATGATCTTCAGCATAAGTATAAACTTCAAATGTTTCCTTATCTATAATACTATTTCTATCCATAATATAAATCGCCTTCCTATATAAAATTATAACATAATAAATTCCTACTCTAAATTAATACCTTTATTTAATAATTTATTTCCCATAAAATATAATGCACTATCAATAAATACTTGTAAAAATACATATAAATACAACATTTTTCTTAATAACATATATTTACCTTTTAAATCATATGCCCTATCATAATTATTAAAGAATAATGATAATTCTGGATTATTTTTACCAATAATACTAAATATAGATATTATTAATAAAATTGTTAAAAGATAAGTCACAACACTAAAAGTAACTGATTTAGATTTTTTATTATTATTACATTTACTTCCTAAAGTAGTACCAAAATATCCCGATAAAATAACACAAATTATATTTAATAATACTATACCAATTAAAAATACAATTACAATCCAATAATCAGTATTAAAAATATATTTATATTCTTCTATTCTACTTTCAAATACTCCCATTGTACATCCACTAGATATATTATTTAATGCTTTCATAAAACAACTATTTTTCGTAAAAATAAAACTTTAACCAAATAAATAAGAAACTATTACAACAATAAAATTTATAACATTAAAAATGAAACCAGATATAAACTTAGAAAAAAATAATTTAAATTTACTAACAGGTAAGGTAAAAGTTAAATATCCTTCATCAGTATAAAGATTATTTCTATCTTTATAAGAAATATCATGATTATTAAACAATATTTCTCCATTATCTGTTGTAAGTAATCCATTTATTATTTTAATTAAAGTTGTCTTTCCAGCTCCATTTTTCCCTAGTAACCCAATAATCTTTCCTTTACTTAATTTTAAACTTACATTATCCAAAACAGTTCTATTATCAAATTTTTATCATCAGTAATATACTTACCATTTGTTCTATCAGTATATATTAACTTTTCATCTTCAAGTTCTTGTAAAGCCTTTTGTACAGTATTCGGATTAACTTTCGCAATAAATGCAAATTATCTAACTGATGGTAATCTATCACCTAATTTAAAATAACCAAATAATATTAATATTCTTATTTGTTCTACTAATTGAATATAAATTGGTCTATTATTATCAAAATTAAATTTCATTATCCCTAATTACTATTGTATTACTTATATAATACAACAATACAAAACATTAATTATAAAGTCAATAAAAAAAGAAGATAAAGTTTTATCTCCTAATCAATTTTCAATTGGAATCATTTATAACCCGCACCATCCATAAGCGGCTAACATTTACAATCAACAATATTAGTATAAAACTTATTACTGCGATATTCAACATCATATTACACTATTTATGTAATTTATTGAAAGAATAAATCAAAATAAAGCTCCATCATTATTGACGAAGTTTTTTACATTTTCGACCGGAATAATTTATTATTCGCACCATCCGGGAGCGATTAACATTTCGCGACTGGAATAATTTATAACCCGCACCATCCAAGAGCGGCTAACATTTTCTTCGAGTACTCTTTCAAGTACATAAAAAGTATACTATAATTTTATTAAAAAGTCAAATAGCCTAATAGCATAGATAGTGTTTACAAAGTCG
>DJSP01000009.1 GCA_002438065.1 Caryophanales bacterium UBA6331
AGTACTTCAAATAAATTTAACATATGTTATTCTCCTTTTTATATTTCAAATAAAACGACATTGCTTGATTAAATGCATCTTGATATGTCCTACCATATCCTGCACTACTAGTACACCAATTACTTAGATTACTACTATCATCAATATTAGCCAATCTCCAAAAATAAGGTTCTTCTAATTCAACTTCACTTTCTTCCATATATACTTCAATTCTATATTTTAACTTCATATCAAATATCCTTCTCCATTTCTTCTAATATATTTACCTTTTGAATATAATGATCAGCTTCTGCATAAGCTAAGATTGGTGATGTAGCATATCCAAATGCAATATTATCTTTATCAGTTAATGTAAAATCATATACTTCCCATATATATTGTTCATTTAATTTATTATTATGATAATTTATAGGATATTGATTTACTCTTATTTGATATTTATGTTCCATAATTAATCACCAACCTTTTCTTTATAAGTATAATAATTTCTTAACGCTTCATTACTACAGAATATTTCATCACCCAATAGATTATTTCTCTGTAAATCTTCTTCACTACAAATATACGCATCGTCTTTATCATAATACTCATATGTTAATTCATCATTATAATATTTATCTAGTTGTTTAATATAAATATAATCTACAATAAATTCATCAACTTCTCCGGTTTTACGATTTCCATAATAAATAATATCACCCAGCGCTGCACTTAATCCAATAATTATTTTTGTGGCCATTTTATTTACTCCTTTATTATATTCAATTTATGTTATAATTATAAACTATATTCCTTCATTTGTAAATAGTTTTCTTACATTTATTTTAAATTTGTTTAAAATGTACAATTTATTTTTTCATTTATAATCAAAATGTATAGAATTTAATATTAATTATTTACAAAAATAAAAGAAGTTCCTTTAATTAATATAATCAAAAGAACTTCTTTTTATTATTTATATGTATTATTTATAGATATTCTCTAAGAGTTTCTATTAATTCTCTCATCTTTTTTCTAATCCTTGTAGATTCATTATCTGTAGCTCTCATATTTAAAGCTCTAAAGGCTGCATTATTCGTAAACTTGTCCATATTATCTAAAATAAATTTTCTATCATCATCAATAGAATTATAAAAGTCATTAAAATATTTTGTTATAACAGGGCTTGTACCATTAAACTCCTTAACATATTTAATAACAATTAAATTACGAACTGGAATATCATCAATTTGTGAAATTAATTCCTCTAAAGCCATTCTCAATAAACTTGATTCATAATCATCAGGATTAGTTAAACTCAATTCATATTCTAATTTGGCTTTAGCTACATTAAGAGAATTATCTTCTCTTGAGTCATATGAATTTAATATGGTAATTGCAAAATCATCATAATTTTCAGTTTTTTTGCCTTGCCTTATACAATATCCCAACGCTGATGATTGAGCTGTTCTAACTAAATAAGAAATCTCTAATTCTCTACCATTTTCAAGATTTTTATTAATTACTTCAATTACTCTACACCAAGCTTCTTGTTCAATATCTTCAATTGATAAATAAGGATTTGTTCTTATTAAATTAGAAGCAATATTATGTATTATACTATTTAATTTTTTATGTACTTCCATATTATAGTTTCCATCTAAATCCTTTAAGACATATTGTTTATTCACTTTTGTTTCCATAGCTTGTACAATTCTCCTTTATTAAAGTTTATTTATTTGATGTTTTAATTATACACTATTTTTCTTCAAATGTAAATAGTTATTTAGAAAAAATTATATTTTTAACATTTTTTACAAATTCTATACTAGTAAATTATCAAAAATAGTAAAAAGTAGCTTTAAACTTAATTAAAGCTACTTTATATTATAAAAATCTTAACATTATAACTTAATTCTTTTTCGATGATTTATACAAACTATAGTTCCTTTATCTTTACCTGATTTTACTACATAATATCTAGTATCATTAGCATTTCTTTTAGTATCTATAAATATAGTATCATTTAAATAATGTTTATTTTTAATGTCCATAATGCATCACCATATTAACCTAACATAATTTGCATTAATACCATATCGCAATCATATTCTTCAAAATATTTTGGTTTTGTTAATGCTTTACCAATAATTGTACCTTGTACTAAATATTTAGATTGACACGCTTTGCCTTTTATATTAGAAGTAGTTAATAAATCACCAGGATTAATATGAGAATTTAAACAATCTTCAGATTCATTAACAACTCGAACCCATACTTTACCTGAAATACCAACTGTAAAATATTCATTCTCTAATTCAATAATATCTTGTGTATTATTAACTCTATTTCCTCCAGCAAGAAATGCATATGAATTGGATTGAACACCAACAACACATTTATCTTCAAAAGTATTTGCAACTTTATATTTTCCTGTTTCAGGATTTAATGTAATAATTTCTCCAACTTGAGCAATTTCTTCTTTATTATCTTTTTCATATGTTTCAGCAAAGTCATTATATACTGCATTATAAACTCGTCCTGCAGAAATCGTAATGCCCAAATGGTTTACTGTATTTAAACTATCGCCACTTATTGATGGATTATTAATATCACCTGAAACAACTAAGCCTGCATTTTCTAATAATAAGAAATCTCTAATTTTATATGTTGGATTAAATTGAGTAATCCCGGCGTGATCTATCCAAGTTTCAAAAGTTCCTGCTCCATTATTATATCCAGGTGCATTAGTTATATTAGTATATTTAGTTGGAACACCTTGATTTTCTGATGTATTATCATGAATGTATGATAATATAACCGGGGGTGTATTTTTTAAAGTTGTACCATTGGATGGACCGGTAGATCCTTTATATCTCCATATTAATTGATTAGCTCTTCTATTTGCTACATTTGTATTAAATTCTATATTATAAGTTTCTCCCCATTTTCTACCACTATTTTTTTCATGATCACCTTCATAAGTTCCACCATTTATTAAATCACGATCATTATCATATCTATATCGTGTAAATCTTACCCATTCAGACTCATTAGTATATGGATCAATATTTGCATTATCATATCTTGACGTAATCATATCTTTATTAAATGAACATCCAATATTTCCAGTTGAATACATACCGGCAATTTCTTCATATATAGGATTCCCATTTTCACTTAAAAGATCATCACCATTTATTGGTGGTAACCATTTATTTAATAATCTAGAATTTCCATTAGCATTATAATCTTGTTCTAAATAAGTATAAGATCCCCATTGATTATCTTTTTCATTTTTACCAACACGCTTCATTATAATTCTATTTATTGTAGAATTTTCAGCATCGTGATTAAAATAATCATCAGTTATATGAGTTCCTACTTGAACTAAATCTTCAGCTAAATATTCATTAGAATATACTCTTGGTAATATTCTAATATAAGGTAAAATTTCATTATTACTATTAAATATTGAAATAGTATTCTGTTTGACAGTGGTTTTAGCATTATTAATATCATTACTTCTAAATAATAAGTTGTCCATATGGAAAAATGCATCTGAATTAGTATTAATTTGTTCACCATTATAATTAATACCTAATCCCATTTCAAAATGTAAATCATCATTGTTCAAACCTTTATGTTGTATACCACGATTTCCATTTCTATGATGTTCATAATCATGTTGTGCCATTGACATTTTAGTTTCATCAAATCTAAAATCTAATCTATTAGCTAAATCTTTATGAGACTTACCATTAACATATATTTGAATACCTGATCCATATGATTCACCCGAAGTCTCTGTTAATTTTTGTGTTTTAGAAATAGAATCATCATTAGGGGTATTATAAGAATCAATAAATAATTCACCATTTCTAAAATCAATTGATACTTTACGTCCAGTATCATCAGTATTTTCAATTATAAAATTAGAAGTATTTTCATTAGATCCATCATTCTCAGGATTTTTAATAGTACCTGAATCAATAGAATTATAATGTACTAATCGTGTAGAATTAAAACCATTTGATTCAATACCTTTTCCATAATGTAATAATAATCCAGTTTCACCATATAATTGAGATACTAATAATGAATAAATACCAGTATATCCATTATTATAATCTGTAGAATTTTTATAAGTGTTTGGTACAATTGACATTAATGTACCACCAACATTATAATTATAATCATTATTTCCCACAGATTGGGTAGTATTTCTGACTAAATCACCATGTGTTCTTGGAGAAATAAATACGCTATCCGCATATTTATCATCATTAATAGAATCTTTAGTTATTTCTTGTCCTAAAAATTCTCGTTTAGCATCGATAGATAAATTATTAAATCTTAATGCTCCAGTCATATAATCTCCATATTTAGATGTATACCAATCAGGTAAATGATTAATATAATCTTGAACATCAGTATTAAATGTAGGAGGTTTTGTTCTTTTTTCTCTAACTAATTCAACAGGAAAATGACTAGAATCATAACTATATAAGGGTTCATGAATTTGAGTCATATTATCTCTTAAAGTGTCGTATTGAGTAGTTTTATGTCCATGAACTTCAATTTCCACTTTATCTCCATCATATACATGATCTTTAAATGGATCTGGCTCAAAACCATGCCATATAGTTCTTCCACCGGTTATAATAGTTCCATCAGGAACAATTAAACCCTGTTTAACCCAAGCACGACCTAAAACTAAAATATTATCATAATTACATTCTAATTGACATTTATCAAACCATTTTAAATAAACACCAGATAATGTTTCAGAATTACCAACTTCTTCTGCTTTATTAACAACGTCACCTGTTACATGATTAGCAGCATCATAAGCTAAAGCTATTCCTAATGTATATTCATCAATTCTTTGATAATTACTTTCTTTTGGATTTCCATCATCATCAAATTGAGTATTATCAGGTACCTTTACATTAATAGCTGATTTAGAATAAAAATGATAACCTTGAATAACTGCTTCACCAGGTGATACTACTACACCATCTCTATTTGCATTTAATGTCAATGAAAAATAATTATATTTAGTGACAAAATTTCTAATACCTAAATATCTATAGATATTACGCATATTTTCTTCAGTAGTTAATTTACCTTCATCAACTGCATTACTTGAAGGCCAAACCATACTATCTTTAGATAAATAATAAGAAGCATCATCACGTAATTTCCATTCACCAAATTGCATATTATTTTCACCTACTTTATTATTTATTTAATTTACGAAAATCAAACTATTCTATAGTTTTATTTTATTAAATAGTAAAATAAGGTAGCATATTTAAAGCTACCTTATTACTTTCAAAATATTATAAATTTTAATTATTCAGGTTTAATATCAATAGCTTTTGTAGTATAAGCTCCACCTATACCTGAAGTAGATTCTTTTATTTCATCAATAGATTCTAAAAATGAACACATTTTATATAATTTAGCAATCTTTTTAGAAAGTGATTCAGATATTTCATCAACAGTATTAAGATGATCATCTAAAGAATTAACAATATCTATAATATATTCCATTCTTTTTCTATCATCAGCTATATTATTGCTTTCATTTAATTGTTTACTCTCAAATTCTTCATCATAATCATCAACATCAAAATATTCACTTGACATAAAATCATATAATTCTTTTAATTTATCAAAAGAATAACAATTGAATAAATCCTCAAATTTAACATATTGATCTTCAGGTAAATATAATTTGTTCATAGCATCCCACATATCATTTGTTGAATTTAATTTACCTTCATATGGAGTGGTTTCCTCATCTTCATACTCACTTGACAAATAATCATATAAATCTTGTAAATCATTAATTGAATAACAATTAAATAAATCATTAAATGATACATGAGGATTATCATCAGTATATCTTAACATTTCATTCCATAATTCATCTTTATTAATATTTGATTTATATTCTTTTAATACACTTTCATTATAAATATACCAATTTGAACTTCCATCAGTAGCAGGTTCAATATCAACTTCATTATCAAGTAATGTATCTTGAATTATAATTGCTAAATCTTCAATAACATTATCATCTTCAGATAAAGAATCAAAATTGGCTAAAATATTTTTAACGCCATATTCTTCTTGTTCTTCATCACTTAACTTATTAACGTATTTTTTAATTAATTCTTTATTAGATAATTTTAATACATTTTCATTCATATTTTGTAAATTTTCAAATAAATTCATCATCTTTAATCAAACTCCTTTTTAATTTAAAATAGTATATCCAGAATTAAAACATTCACCTTTTCTCCAAATTATAGATCCATCTTTATATTTACAAGCCCATTGACCAATTTTAGTATGAAGTGTATTTGTATTTAATTGATTAGATCCTTTTAATAATTTTTGTAAATCATATATTGCTTGAGCAGAACCATCAAAATATACAGCATTTACATTTTCATTTAATTTAATATCTTTACATAATTTATATGCCATAATATTTCACCTTACTTTCTAGTATCGCTTCTTATATACTCAGGTCTAACAAAAAATTTATTAACATCAAATGTACGATAAACTGAATAAGTAAATTTATTAACTCTATAAAGTATTTTAATATTATTAGCTTCAGTATTTAATTTAAATGTTACTCTACCAGTATTATAATCTACTGTTCCAAAACCATTTATTAAACCAGGAGTTCCTAATAATTTACCAGTTCCTGTATCAGCAATTATGTTAATATCATCATTGATGTAAATAAATAAACTAGAGGGCTTAATTGGATAACCTTCTATATAATTACCTATAGAATTTTTTACTCTTTCAACAATAACAGAATCATCATTTAATGAACCTGATTGTCCTAAATAAAAATCAAATTCTGTTTTATTGTTACCTATTTCTAAATTATAAACGTATTCTTGAGTAATATCTTCTCTACAAGCAGGTTCTCTCATTATAGAAGAATCATTATAATATTGAATAGTTCCATTAGTATCTAAAATATATCCGGTAGATTCATCATAACATCTATGAGTACTATACCAATACTTTCCACGTAATACAAATATTTCTCCAGTTAATCTATCAACAGATTCTCCAGTCCAAGAATCATATTGTCTATCAATTACATCAAATACAGATCTTAATTTACCTTCATTAACTAATTGATCTTTTTCTTCAATAGTCATATCATTTAATTCTTTATCAGTATAAACTTTATCTATATTTGGACATAATTGTTCAATTTGTCTATAATTAGCTTTAAAATATCTATTGGCATCAGAACCATCTTCCATATACATTCTTGAATCAAAATCTAGTGTATAACCTGTATCTTCTAATACTCCATTATCATTATACTTTAAAATTCTAAATGGATTTGTAGATGTATCTATAATTCTTCCAGTAAATACAGGTTCATATCCTGTCCAGTCAAATATCATTTTATTATATATTTCATATTCTCTTGGTTCATCAGGTCTACCAAAATCTAAACCAATTACAGTTTCTAATCCATCTTCTCTAACAATTTTATTTCCAACATTTTTATTAAATCCAGAACCAGCAGGTGTAACACTTCCATCTGTTAAAACATTAGTTGTTTGAGAAATATCTTGTGAATCATTAGTAGGTAAATATCCTGGTATATCAGTTCCATCATAAATGTATTTATATTCATCTTTGATAACTGTTTTACCAGTATCAGGATCTGTAGTTGTTATATATGGTAATATTTTATTTATTTCAATTGATGTACAACCTAAAGAAGTCATATAATATCCGGAATATTGTCCATCTGGGAGATTAATCATATATTTATTTTTTATTTGTAAACCAGTTTCATTTCCTTTTATATTTCTTTTAACTTTATCATATTCAACTGAAGCAGTATCTAAATCAACGTGCCATATATTTTTATCTGTTTTCATAATACATTCAATAACGTCCATATAATTAACAGCTTCATTAAAATCTAAAGTTTCAGTATTAAATCTTGCTTTTAAATTTTGATCTATTCGTGACATTAAATCAACATTTTGATCTGCATTAATAGGTTTACGTAAAAATATTTGTCCGGATATTGTCCAATTTATCCAGTCAATTTTATTTTCTAAATAAATGTCAATATCATATGGCATTAATTTATATGACTTTAATTCACCTATTACATTTTCTTTAAATATTTCATCATTATTAGTATCATCTAAATGGGTTTGAGTATAAATATAATTTTCTCCACTATTGTTATAATCACTTTTTCTAATAATCCATAATCTAACTTGATTGTTAGACATTTCATCACCATGTGGATCTGTTTCTATATCAGTGGCAATAACATTTGCAACAGAATCAATTCTTCTTGTTGCTTTTTCAAAATCTTTTAATACAACTAATGTATCAATTGTATTTTGATATTTTTCAGCTTCTTTTCTAGCTTCAGTGCATGTTTCTGCAGCATATCCATATGTTGATGGAGTATTAAATATTTCAACACCTTCTAAAGCTGTACTAATACTTAAATTATCATTATCTACATAACATTTTGAAGAATTAATAATACTTAACTTATTTTCTTCAATCTCACCATCTTTACCATTAGACAAAACATAAAATAACTTAAATTTTGTTATAACATATTTTTCATTCCAATAATTAGGTAAGATTATAAATGGTGTTCCATCTTCATCAACATCAAATTCAAATACTTTATCCATAGTTTCAGATAAATTAATATTTTTAACTAATTTCCATTCATTTATAGCAAATGGAGTTTCATCATTATCTATTAACGATATACTAGTTTCATCAATATTTTCATATTTTAAATATAATGTATTATTTATAATATCGCTTGCTAAAACATTATAATCATAAGATTCGTGCCAAGCTGCATTATAATCTGATGGTTTAGCTCCACCTTTCATAATGGGTGTAACTGGAGTTCCTTGAATCAAATCGTGTTTATAACTATTAACGCCATATGCTCCAGCTGGAATACTAAATTCTTTTAAATTAGTATATACAATACTTCCATCATTTGTGGTAAATGTATTATATCGTCCTACATTAACTGCAAATGAATTTGCATTAGTAAATCTTGCTTCAACAATAGCACTTCTATACCAATGCATTTTATATCCAATTAAACGAAATATTTGTTGTGCATTAGCTCTTTGTAATGCAGTTCTAGGAAAAGCTTCTAAAGCTTGTTTATCTTGATTATATGATAACATATCTCCAGTCATAGCTATCAATTTAAGTAATACTAATCCTGGATCATTTTCATCTTTTGGATCCCAATCTTTAGTTAATATTGGAATAGATTTTAATAATTCATCATATATTGATGTAAAATCTCTAGAAGTATATGATAAATTAGGTGATGTTAACATAGTATTATTATCTCTATTCATATTTCGTTAATCACTCCTTTCACTTAATTTATCTATAATTTTATTTTATTTAAACTATTAATTCAAAAGTAGTGTCAGTTGTATATGGTTTTAATGTATAATTAATAGTTATCTTATATGCATTATCATTACTATTTGTATAAATTCTAATATTATTAACTATAATTTCTGGAATATATTTTTCTATAGCTTTATTAATAACTAATTGAAGTTCATTAATATTATTATTTGTCTTTATATCAAACAAACAACTTAATAATCCACAACCATATGCAGGATCTCCTAATAATTCTCCAGGATTAGTTAATAATAATGATTTTAATGATTCATTTGTTGATTGATAATCATATGATAATGATGTTGATAATGTATATCTATTTTTATTAAACATATGAGGAAAAGATATAGTATTCATATTATTTATTCACCTCCATGTTATTGTGATAAAATATCATTTAATACTGATACAATTGACATATTATAGCCACCTGAAGCAGCCCATTTACCAGCTAAACCACCAATTGTAGTAGCACTACCTCTAGTTACATAATCAAATCTTGGATCAACACATTTATTATTTAAATTTTGGGTACTAGCATATGCTTTTAAATGTTGTATTTGAGCACGTATTCCTTCTTGTGGAGTACTAAAATAATTACCTTTTACTCCGCCACCTGTAGCTCCAATACCTGCAAAATTATTTTGATCTGCAGAAACATCCCCACCAAATTTCCAAAATCCAGTTTCTAAACAAGATTGAGCAAAAGCAATATCCCCTCTTACACCTTCTGCAGCACCTTCATTTAAATATATTTGTATATAGTCAGGAGCACTTGGATTTTTACTCTTTAAATATTTTAACATCTGTGCATATGTAGCAACACTAGTTCCCATTATAGCAGTAGAATTGTTAACTATTCCACCTGCACCAGTTCCATCAACATTTTTAGAACTTTCTATTAATGTATTAAATGTATTTGCAACATTTGTAATTATTGTTTCTTTATTATTTATATAATGATTAATATCAGATGAAGTATCTATAAAACATACTTCAATCAAAAAATAATCTTGCACCCCTGCTGTTTTACATTTATTATAATTAGCTAACCAAGTACCA
>DJSP01000016.1 GCA_002438065.1 Caryophanales bacterium UBA6331
AAAATTGGAGAAAATAAAAAATCTTCCTAAAAGGAAGAAATATAGGCATATTAACGTAATTTGATATCATATATTGTATTAGCACTGTTTTCTAAAGTTTCAGGATTTTCAAAAAGATATTCTAATAATTTAAGAGATTTTGCAAAGTAAAATCCATCAGCGATTCTCTCATCAATTGTAATTCCAACATCTAACATTTTTCTTATCTTAACTTTACCATCTACTACTTTAGACTCATCTTCAATCTTACCAAAAGTGATTAAAGCCTCATTAGTTCCAAAATCAGTTAAATGATGATATATAGCACCGCAATTAATTGAACCTAAGTTAGATAGTAGAGCACTTTGATAATAAATTAAGTTTTCAGTAAGTGATTCTGGAAGTAGATCATGATTATCCATAAATTTAAATATTTTAATAGCAATATATCTAATAATTTTTGGCATATGACCTAAAACATTTATTAAATCATCAGTGTCATTTGTTTTATTGTGTCTTAAATTACTTACTTTCTTACTCGTTTTTTCACTAATTGATTTTAAATTATCATCTTTTTCAATTTTTATAGATGTAAATACTTCTTCAGAATGATCAGTGAATTCTTTTTTAGCTACAAAACCAAGAGAAATATATTTACGATCATAAAAAGTTTTATTAATTATAAATCTATTAAGTAAAGGTCTATTATAAATTAATTTTCCTATAGCAATACAAAAAGTATGAAAATATGTTAAATTTTCATATTCTTTTTTCTTTTTTAATTTGTTAACATATTCAACTAAATTAGTAACATCTATTTTTGCTGATATATATACATCGGAATCACATCTTTTTGGCATAATTTCTAACATTAAAGTATGCATTCCATCTAAATTTTTAACTTTAATTCCATCTCTTCTATTCATTTTATTCTCCAATCTTAAAAAATTATAACATATAACAAAATTATATGTCTATTTTCTAAGCAAAATTTATAAATTTGTGCTATAATAGGTTTGTTGGATGGAGGGAATTATGAAAGTTTATAAAAAAGAATTACCTAAAAACGTTAGAAAAATGTTTAAATATGAAAAAGGTGTTAAGGTAAAAGTTTTAAATAGTTTATACTATGGAAATAAGAAACAAAAATAGTTTCTTTTTTCGTATGAGTTTGGTAAATTATATATAGTTTGGGATGATGTTTAATGGATACAAGTAAATTTTCAAAATTTATAAAAGAATTAAGATTAGAACGTGGGCTTAGTCAAGAACAACTTGCTAATGAATTATTTGTTCATAGAACAACTGTTAATAAGTGGGAAAATGAAGATATTATTCCTCTTAATGATAAATTAATTTTAATTGCCAATTTTTTTGATGTTTCCATCGATGAATTATTAAATGGTAAAAGAAATGAAAGAAATATTGATACAACATCTACTAATAATACTTTGGTCACTCTAATTAAATCTAAAAGTAGAAGTAAGAAAGTTATTATATTTTTAGTTATTGGATTATTAATTGTATTATTAACATTTTTACTTTATTATTTTGTGAGTACTTATAATTCAGTAAAAGTTTATATGGTTTATGGAGAAAATAATTCTGTCAAAACTAGAGATGGATTACTAGTTATGAATAAAGAAAAAGTTTATTTTAGACCTGGTAATTTTTATGATAAGAAAGATAATTTAATTAGTGTTGATATCATAAGATTGTATTATTATGATGAGAACGAGAATGAGGTGATATTATTTACAGGAAGTTCACATGAATTATTAATGGAATTAGAACAGTCTCAAGAAACATTTATGAACTTAATAAATAATAAAAAGGAATTTTATCTTGATGCTTGTTATAATAAATCTTGTACTAAAATTAAACTTGATTACTTTAATGATTTTAAAAATGATAATTTGATGGTTAATAATTTGAATAATGAAAGTATTGTTGGAGTAAGTACTAAATGTAATAATAAAGATGATTTAATAAAAGGCTTAATTAAAAATGGTTTTAAGCATGACAGTGAAATTGGTTATTACTATTTAAAGGAATATGATGTAGAATATTATTATTTTCCAAAGAAAAATATGATAAAGATTATATATGAATTGTTTGATTCTAAACATTTTTCGTTAAATGTTTATTTAGATAAAAATTTGTTTAAACTACATAATTATCAAGAGAATACTGATTTATCGATAAATATTAATGATATATCTAACAATAATTATGACATTTATTTAAGATATTATAATAAATATTTATCCAAGTATTTTGAGGATTTTTTAGAGGTGTGAATGACTTTCACTACCTTTTTTTGTTTAGATGCGTTATTGTTGAACTAGGAAAGGAGTGTGATGTATGTTTAAACTAGTGAAGTTATCTTTATACCTTATTTGTGCATTATTTGTAATTAATGTATTAAGCATTAATGTCCATGCAGACAATGTATACTATACAAATGAGAATGGGGTTAGTATGACAGAAGAACAATACAATTTCTTAGGTGAGTTATATTTTGATGGCTATCAAGAGTATATTACTCAAGATAAGTTTAATAAGTATTTAACTATGGGATTATATGATGAAAAAGTTATTAAGAAAGAGACTGAAGATTTTGAAACTGGCGTGGAATCACCTCAAGCCTTAATTCATGAAACGACAGCGAAAAAATTGACTCTTGCTTATGCTTGCAGTGGAAAATATTGTACCATGGTTACTACACTGGAATGGAAAGGAACTCCAAAGGTAATTAGTTATGATGTAATTGGATCATATTTATATGGTGATATATCACGCGTTATAACGCCTACTACTATTTTATACTGGTCTGGGGAAGCAATTGAATATACTGATCGTGTATATTATGGTAATGGATATGGTTGTACAGCTTTATTACAAAATAGTTCAACAGCAATGACTATATCTCAAGATACAGATGTTTATGTAAATGGCGATGGAACTTTTTATTCTTCATATCAACATGCAACTAAGAAGATAACATTAGAAACTAGCAAAAAATATACAACAGGATATGGTGGATATGGCGGTGTATTCTTCTTCTATGGATCTGCTGTCGGAGTCTACGATCAAATGGGTGGTGTAAATGTACACTTATCATAATATGCCCGAAATAGATGTGCTTGGTTGTCCTTTAGCCGAAAAGAAAAAGGTCGTTCGTTTAAATGATATCTTCAATAAAAACTGGACAATGGTTTTTACTAGAAGCGATGTAGAAAGGCGCTTCTAGTTTTTCTTTGTGAAATTTTTCTTTATGAAGATACATATTTGTGATATGATTATTTAGAGGGATATAGATGAAGAAAATAATTATATTAATATTAAGTATTGCCTTATTATGTGGTTGTACTAAAATTGATAATAATAATATAGAACAAATTATAAATAAAGTTATATCTAGTAAAAGTAATAATGCTAATCAATATAAAAATGGTTATAAATTTTATTTACCATCTAATTTAATAATTGATAAAATTAATGAAAGAAATATAGTGTTTAGAGAAGATGATCTTAAGTATTATATGTTTGTAGATATTGTTAGTTATTATCATAAAGTAGAAAATAGTTATAAAGTTAAAGATAATGCTTATATGAGTAAGTTAATTAATTATGATAATAAGAGTGGGTATATTGAAATAAATGAAAAAAATGATAAATATCTAATTGAAATAATGTATAATTATGCTAAAATAGAAGTGATAGTAGATAGTAATAATATTGCTAACGCTATTGCAAATAGTTTAATTATATTATCTTCTGTAGAGTATAATGATGATATTGTTGCAAACTTACTTGAGGAAGATGTACTTAACTATAGTGAAGAAAGTTTTAATATATTTGAGACTAATTCAAATGATTCTAACTTTTTAAAGGTAGTTGAAGAATATGATAATTATAATGAAGATGAAGTACCAGATTATGATTTAATAAAGGAGAATAACTAATGAGTGTTTTTAAGAAAATAAAAGATGTATTATTTGATATTGAAGAAGATGAAGAAGAAACTACTTATGAGAAAAAAAGTATAGTAAAGGAAAGTAATCCAATAAAAGAGGTTAAAATGCCTGTTGAAGATAAGGATGATGATGTTGTTAGTGAGCCTCCTAAAAAGACAAGTAATTTTAATTTTCCTTTAGATTTTGATGATGATTTACCAACTAGAAGTGATAAAGATTCAAGTGTTAATAAACGTAATAGTTATTCACAAACAAGTAGTAGTAGTTTTTTTGATGATGATTATGATGTACCTAGAAGAAATAGAGATGAATATGTTGTAAAAGAGCCAGAAAGAAAGAAGGAACAACCTAGAGATTATTCTAAATTCTTACAATCAAAGAAAGAAGAAAAGAAAAAAATATTTACACCATCTCCTGTGATTTCGCCTGTTTATGGAGTTTTAAATCAAAATTACACTAAGGATGATGTAATTATTAAAACTGATACTGGAGTAAAAGGACCAAGTTTAGAAGATGTTAGAAAAAAAGCGTATGAAAAGAAAAAAGAAGTAGAAAATAAAAAGGTAGAAGATGAATTTGCTGAACCTTTAAAGACATTAGATGAAATTCTTATAAGTAACCAAGAAATTCAAAAGGAAAAAATAATAGAAAATGATGTTATACCTGAAGTTCCTGAAGAAATTACTAAAGCTGAATTTATAAGTGAAAATGATAAAGTTGAAGCTACTGCTGAAATGCCTAAAGTTGAAGACAAAAAAAGTGAAGTAGAAACAAAAGATGATGAAGATGATACTTTAGAAAAAGATTTATTTAACTTAATAGATTCTATGTATGAAAATAAGGATGAGGAGGAAGAAGAATAATGACATTAATGGAAATATTACCTGTTATTATTTATATTTTACTTATTATTTTATTAATTATAGGTATTATTTTAGGAATAAAACTTATAATTACAATAGACAATTTCAATTATTTAATAGATGATGTAACTAAGAAAGTAAAAAGTTTAGATAAGGTATTTAATGTATTTGATTTATTTACCAATAAAATAGGATTTCTTACTGATTATGTTGCTAATTTTGTAAAAGGAATTGTTAATAAAATTGTAAGTTTAAAGAAGAGAAAGGAAGAGGAAGAAGATTATGAGTAAAAAAGGTGGATTATTTGCAGGACTTGCAGTAGGAGCTACATTAGGATTATTATTTGCACCAAAAAAGGGTGAAGATACTAGAAAGGATTTAGTTAATAAGATGAAAAATCTTTGGGAAAAAGCTAAAGATATAGAATATGATGATGTAAAAGAATCTATTGAAAAATCTATTAATGAAATTCAAAAAGAATTAAAAGATTTAGATAAGGAAAAAGTAGTTTCTATTGTTAAGAAAAAGGGAAAAGAAATTGAAAAGAAAGCTAATGATTTATATAATTTAGCTATTGAAAAAGGAACTCCTGTTTTAGAAAAAGCTGCGTCTGATGTTAGAAAGAAAACTATTGAAGTTTTAAATGAAACTGTTGCTAAATTAGAAAAAGCAGAAAATAAAGCAAAATAAAAGTAACTTTTTATAAGTTATTTTTTATTTTGGTTGATAATAAATTTTGCAATTACTAATATTTTTAGTGTTCTTAAATTATTGGAAATGTAATATATAATTGATACAATAATTTTGATAGTTTTGAAAAAAATATGTTATGGAAAATAAATTTAAAATGACAAAAGCTGATAATATTTTTTTGCTAAAAGAAAGTTAATAGATAACATTTATAAAAGCGTAAACTTGGAGGGAATAGCTGTTATTTTTGCAGGTACATATTCATTTATGACCAATGTTAATACTGGTAATATTTCAATTGATGATATGTTAATACTTAAAGGGCTTAAAAACGCATTGGAATATGTTTTAAATACTATAGATGAAGAATTAACGGTTGATTATATAAAAAAATACATTTTCAGGTATGTAAATGATAAAATATTTTCTACTTGGAGATTTTAGAGATAAAGTTGTTGGTGTAACTAGAATCTCTTAGAGACCTAGATTACCAATTGAATGTAATTATTAAAGTGAATTAAAAAATATAATGTTAATTTCAAATGAACTAGATTAATGTATAAGATTTTTTTTTGGATTCAAAGAAGTCAAATGTTTTTAGATGGAAATAAAAAAGTGGCGAATTTAGTTTCTAATAAAGAAATGATAAGATGTGGACAGAGAATTATAACTGTTCCAGTAGAAAAATTGGTGAGTATTGTATTATTAATTATTTATTATGAGACAAATGATATGAAAAAAATTAAAAACTGGATTAGAAACAATTGTGTTGATGATATATAATTTACTAAATTTAAATTTTATTGTATTTTGATTTAAATTTTGTTGAATTTTGAATTGACTATTAAATGTGCAAGTGTTATTATAATTTACAAGTTATGGGGGAATGACTTATGTATGAAAGTAAAAAAGAAAAATTTGATTGGAAAGGATTAATAATTAAAATTCTTATTATACTTGCTGTCTTAATATTATTTTTAATGATATTTCCATTAGGTGGTAAAAAGAAAGATAATTATAGTGATAGTTTTAAAAATAATTTAACAAAATTAAAAGATGTTGGTGATAGTTATTTTGATAATGATAATTTACCTAGTGAAGTTGGAGATTCTATTAAAGTATCTTTAAAAGATTTAATTAATAATAAAAAAATTGATACTTTAAAAGTTGGTAAGACTACATGTAATGAGGATGATAGTTATATTAAGATTGTTAAAAAATCTAAAGGATATGAACTTGAAACTACATTAATTTGTGGTGATGAAAAAAATACTTCTTATAGTTATTTAGGATGTATTGATAATTGTGAAGGAGAAACAACAACTACAACAGCAACTACCACTACTACTAAAAAAACTACAACAACTACTAAGAGGGTTACTACAACAGTAAAACCTACAACAACAACAACTACGCAAGCAAAATTTGCTGTAATCTTTAATAGAAATATGGGATCAGATGTTACTACTGTTTATGTTAATAAATATAGTATAGTTGGAAAACCTGTTGATCCTGTTAGAGAAGGCTATGTGTTTGCTGGTTGGTATTTAGATGGAGAATTATATGAATTTAATACGCCAGTTAAATCAAATATAGTACTTATTGCTAAATGGGTAAGAAAATAAAAAAAGTTAGAATTTAATTATTCTAGCTTTTTTCGTTGGTTTTTAATTCGAATAAGATATCTCTAAGTTGCATTGCTTTTTCAAAGTCAAGTTCTTTAGCTGCTTTACGCATTTCATTTTCAATTGTTTGTAAATCTTTTTTACTGGCTTTTTTAGTGTCTGTATCTTCTTTAATTTCATTTGAAATAAGGTCTCTAACTTCTTTTTGAACTGTTTTAGGGGTAATTCCATGTTTTTTATTAAAGTCTTCTTGAATTTTACGTCTTCTTTGAGTTTCGGTTATCGCTTTATCCATAGATTCGGATATTGAATCAGCATACATTATGACATGACCATTCTGATTACGTGCAGCTCTACCAATTGTTTGAATTAAACTACGTTCACTTCTTAGGAAGCCTTGTTTATCAGCATCCATAATAGCGATTAAACTAACTTCTGGAATGTCTAATCCTTCTCTTAATAAGTTAATTCCTACTAATGTATCATATTTTCCTAAACGTAAATCTCTAATTATTTTTAATCTTTCAAATGTTTTAACTTCGCTATGAAGGTATGCAACTTTCATATTTAAACCTTTTAAATAGTTTGTTAATTCTTCAGCCATTTTAATTGTTAAAGTTGTAATTAAAACTCTTTCATTTTTTTGAACTCTTATATTTATTTCATTGATTAAATCATCGATTTGGTTTTTGGTTGGTTTAACTTCAATAGTTGGATCAAGTAATCCGGTAGGTCTAATAATACTTTCAACAACTTCATTATTAGTTAGGGATAATTCATAATCACCAGGTGTTGCGGAAATATAGATGGCTTGATTAATTTTTTGTTCAAATTCTTCAAATTTTAATGGTCTGTTGTCTAGAGCACTTGGTAATCTAAAACCATAATCTACCAGTGTTTGTTTCCGCATTCTATCACCATTATACATTGCTCTAACTTGAGGTAGTGTAACGTGAGATTCATCAACTACTAAAAGAAAATCATCTGGAAAGAAATCAATTAAAGTAGATGGAGTTTCACCTTCGTCTCTTAGTGCAAGATGTCTGGAATAGTTTTCAATACCATGACAAAATCCGGTTTCTTTTAACATTTCAATATCATATTCACAGCGTTCTTTAATACGCTGGGCTTCGATAAGTTTTCCTTTTTCTTTAAAGAATTCAATTTGTTTATCTTTTTCTTCTTCAATTCTTTTAATAGCCTCTTTTAATTTTTCTTCGCCTGTAACAAAGTGGGAAGCAGGGAAGATAGTTATATTTTTTAGTACTTTTATAATATTTCCGGTTAAGGTATCAAATTCACAGATGCGATCAACTTCATTACCAAATAATTCAATACGAATACCATTTTTTCTTTCATTTGCCGGGATGACATCAATAATATCGCCATTAACTCTAAAAGTACCACGATGAAAATCTATTTGATTTCGTTCATAAGTCATAGATACTAATCGATCAATAATAAAGTTTCTACCAACATTATCTCCTTGTTTTAAAATTAACATATTATTTTTATATTCTTCTTTTTCGCCAATACCATAAATACATGATACAGATGCAACTACAATAGTATCTTTATAATTAATTAAACTTGAAGTAGCTCCATGACGTAATTCATCAATTTCATCATTAATACTAGAATCTTTTTCAATATATGTATCTGTTTGGGGAACATATGCTTCTGGTTGATAGTAATCGTAGTAAGATACAAAATACTCAACATGGTTTTCTGGAAATAACTCTTTAAACTCACTATAAAGTTGGCCAGCGAGTGTCTTATTGTGAGCTAAAATCAAAGTGGGTTTATTAGTTCTTTCAATTACATTAGCAATCATAAAAGTTTTACCAGTACCTGTTGCACCTAGTAAAACTTGACTTTTTTTACCTTCGTTTATTCCTTTAACTAATTTATTAATAGCTTCAGGCTGATCTCCGGCAGGTTTATATTTAGATATTAATTTGAACATAAATTCCTCCATAATTATTTTGAATTTTTGAGTATATATTATACTAAGTTATTGTTAATTGCAAGTATCATTTATTTTTAAAGGAATAGTATAAGTTATAGTAGATTCATTTTTCTTTTGTAATTCAATTTTGATATATAATTCATTTTTATTATAGTCTAAACAAGTAGATTTATAATTATCAACATGATAGGTTAAGTCTTTTAAATAATCATTTAATGATAAATTATTTTTTTCTTTATTTGTTATAATAATTTTTTCTTTATTGTTTTCGTTTTGATATAAAGTACTTGTTATTGTATCGTAGATTTGATCTTTATTTAATCCACAGTAATCTATTTCAGAAATGAATATTGCTGTTTTATCTTTATTATAGGCAATAGTTCCAGATAAATTAAAATCATTACAGGTTGTTTCGATAGTACGCATTTCAAAGTCATGGGGATGATTTCTAGTTATAAGTATCGTTATTGTTAAAGATAATATTAAGAAAATAATTATTATAATATAGTATTTTGTATTATTTCTTTTTTTAGTGTTTGTTAAATAGTTTAAATCAATGTTAAATATTTTAGAAATATTTTGTAAGATTGAAATATCGGGTATGCTTTTGTTATTTTCCCATTTGGAAACTGCTTGATATGTTACATATAATTTATCAGCTAGTTCTTTTTGAGTTAAATTATTTTTTTTACGTATGTCTTTTATTATTTCGCCAAAGTTGTTCATATTACCTCTATTTTTCCATGTAATAAGCATAGTATTCATCAAATGTGATGCCTTCATTATAAATCTTAGTTGCCAAACTAGTACCAACGTATCTATAATGCCATGCTTCATAACTATAACCTGTAATGTTTTCTTTGTTTTCAGGATATCTTAGAATATAACCATATTTATAACAATTATTTATCATCCAAGTATAACTTTCAGTATCTTTAAAACTATCATTTTTATCATTAAAATCAGATACATCAATTGCTAAACCAGTTATGTGTTCAGAAGCACCAGGTCTTGCTACATAATCATCATCTTTATCACGATTCCATAATTTTTCTTGGTATTCATAAGTACGATAAGAAGATAAAATTACAATAGTGTGTCCTTCTTTTTTAGCATCATTTGCTAATTGTTTAAAGGCTTCATAAGCTTCTTTATTTAGACTGTTATTAGCATATCCATAAGTGCTTGATACATTTACAATATCGTTTGCTTTAAAATCTTTATTTAATAGATGATATTTATTTACTAACATCTCATTATAATTTGTTAAATCAGTTTCTTTAGTGTTTTTATAAAATTCATTATCTCTATTAACATTAACTAAAGATACAACATCACTATAATTTAGAGTAGGATTAGCGTTTAAATAGTTTAAGTATCTATCTAAGTTTTTAGATAAATAATATTTTTCATTAATGATATTTACGATATCTTTATTATATTCTTTATTTAATAATTCATCTATTTTATCATTATTTAAATTATCTAATAATACTTTTATTTCTTCTTTAGAATAATTTAGATTTAATAATTTATATTCATAAGTTTGTTTATATTTATAATCCTTGATTAAGATTATTCCTACAATTAATAGAACTACTATTAAAAATAATTTTATTAAGTTATTTTTAACTTTCTTTTTTAGTTTGTATTTTGTCATATCACATACCACCTTCTAATTAAATTATAACACATATTAACTATATTTTTAGATTTAATTATTGTATAATTAGAATATATTAGGAGGACTATTATGGATAAAGTATATATTTTTGGTCATAAGAAGCCAGATACTGACTCAGTTGCAGGAGCAATAAGTTTTGCTTATTTAAAGAGAAAACTAGGTATTAATTCCGAAGCTAGAATTTTAAGTGAAGTAAATAAAGAAACTATATTTGCATTAAATAGATTTGGTTTTGAAGTTCCTAAATATTTAAATGATGTTAAAGTTGAACTTAAAGATATTAAATATAATAGAGATTATTTTGCTAATCAAGATGATTCTATTTTTAAGGTATATAATTATTTTATGGAAAAAGGAATAACTGGTATTCCTCTTGTAGATGATTATAAGAAGTTTATAGGTTATGTATCTTTAAAAGAACTTGCTAATGAATTAATTAAGGGAGACACTAATGAAATAAATGCGAAATTTATGGATATTGTAGATGTACTTAATGCTTCTAGTTATTATAAATTTGATGATTTTATAAGTGGTAATGTTTTAGCTGTTGCACTTCCTTTTGCTCAGTTTTCAGATTTTATAAATATTTATGAAGATACTATTTTGATATGTGGAAGAGATTCTATTATTGAAGATGCAGTCAAACATAAAGCAAAATTAATTATTGTTGTTGCTAATAAAAAGTTAAGTAAAGAAGAAATTGATTTAATTAGATATAATAAAGTTAATGTAATTGTTACTTCTTATGATACATTTAAAACTAGTAGATTAATTACGCTTGCTAATCCGATTAAAACTATTAAGAGATCTAGTTCGGCTGTGTGTTTTGGACCAAATGATTATTTAACTGATTTTGTTGAAATATCTAATAAACTTAAACATACTAATTATCCAATTGTTAATTCAAAAGGCTATTGTGATGGAATGCTTAGATTAATTGATACTAATTTAATTACTAGAAAAAAAGTTATTTTAGTCGATCATAATGAGCCTAGTCAAAGTGCGGATGGACTTAATGAAGCAGATATTTTAGAAATTGTTGATCATCATAATATAGGTAAGATTAGTACGCTTTTACCAATTAACTTTAGAAATATGAGTGTTGGATCTGTTAATACAATAATTTATACTTTGTTTAAAGAAAATAATGTTGAAATACCTAGTGATATAGCAGGATTAATGCTTAGTGGTATTATAAGTGATACATTGTTACTTGCAAGTCCAACTACTACAGAATTAGATAAAAAGATTGCTTCATATTTAGCAAAAACTGCAAATGTGGATTTAAATAGTTATGGCAGAGAATTACTTAGAAGTGGTGTATCAAATGATGGATTAACTATTAATGAGATTGTTTATAAAGATTTTAAATCATATGTTGCCGGTGAAAATAAATTTGGAATCGGACAAGTATTTACTACTGATTTTGCAGAATATGAAAGTAGAATAAATGAATATGTTGATGAACTAAATCATATTGCTGAAAATAATGATTATAAAGTAGCTTGTTTATTTGTAACTGATATATTAGAAAATAATTCATATTTATTATTTAATGAAAATGCGAAGGAGTATTTAAATGATGCATATGAGCTTACTGATATAAAAGAAGGAGAAAAATTAATGGGTGTTATCTCTCGTAAGAAACAAATGGTACCACCTATAATGGGAGTGTTGGAAAAATTATGATATGTAATGAGAAGATTAGTGTTAGAGCTAAAAGTGAATATGATGCTATAAAAAAAACATATGAAATTTTAAAAGAACAAAATAAACATAATGTCGCAATAAGTAAGTTAATTCCTAGATTTGATGGAATTAGTGAAGTTTATGAAATAAGTTACAGTTATGAGAAATTAGATAAAGATAGTCATTTTGAAATTGAAAGAAAATTTTTACTTGGTGAGCAAATTGATTTAAAAGACCTTGATTGGGTAGAGATTAATCAATCTTATATTGGCGTTAATCCGGTTTCAAGAGTAAGAAAAATGGGAAATAAATATTTTTATAATCAAAAGGGAACTGGTACTTTGGTTAGAGAAGAAAATGAAAAGGAAATAAGTGAAGATACTTATAACAAGATTATTAAATATAAAATCGGAAGAACTATTAATAAATTAAGATATAGTATTTCTTTAGATAATGAATTAGTTGCTGAACTAGATTATTATTTAGATGATTTAAGTCCACTTATTACTGTGGAAGTTGAATTTAAAAGCTTGGAAGATGCTAATGCATTTGTAGTGCCTAGTTGGTTTGGAAAGGAAATAACAGAAGATTTAAGATATAAAAATGATAATATAGCTATGGCTACAAAAGATGAATTAAATGAATTATTAAATAATACTAAAGAATTACATTTAAGTAGATAATTTTGTATTTATAAATAGTTAAAATGATAGATAACTCCAAAAAAGTCAGAGAATAATTGATTTTTTTGGAGTTATGTTGTATTTGTAGTGTTGTAAAGGTTAGTTCAATGAAAAGAAAAGCAGATAATGTGTAATATTTTGCTATAAATTTTTTATGATGCATGTTATAGTAAGAACTAATGAAGGAGGTTTTGAGGTTATTATGCAAGATAATAAAATGATAAGTATAGATAATATGATCGTGTTGTGTCATATTTTAGATGATTATGAAGAATTTGAAAAGAAATTAATAAAAGCAATGGAGCATGGATTTAATAGAGATTTTGTGTTTCAGTTAGATGATGTATCAAAGGAAAAATTTAGATTAGGATCATATAAGGCTAGAAGATTTTATGAAGAAAATAAATTAGTTGTAGATGCAATTAACTATTATTCGACGATTCCAAGTTTTATAAGTTTAAATTATGGTATAAATGGTAAAATTGCTGGAGATATTAGATTTTTTTATGAATATTTAGTTAGTCATAAAGAAGATATTCAAAAGATATTACTTTTGGTAAATAGATTAAAAGATTTAGGCTTTGATAATATTGAATTTAATGAAGAGTTAGATTTTACAAAAGATGTTTATAAAACAAGTTTATCGCAATATGATAATTTTTATTTAACGTATGTTGCTAATCCTGAGGTAATTCCCAATTATACAAATGAGATTAATTATGTAACTAAAGATTCTACATATAAAATGATTTTAACAATAACTGGTTGTAGAGAAAAAGAAATTTCAAAATATAATAGAAAAATTATATTAAATAGTTTAATTTTTAATCCATATATGTTACCTGAAAAATTAGATTTAGAACATACTTATGACAATTTAGTAAAATTAAACGAAGAACAAAGAGAAAAGACATCTCTTATTAGAAATTCAGTAGATTTAAATGTAAGTATTTTAGATTTAGATAAACAATATGATTCTACATATAGAATTATAAATGGATTGAATGATAGTATTAAGCATAGAGAAGAATTAGTTACTATATTAATGGAAATTAAGGCAGAACTGGAAAAATTAAAGATATTAGGTTTAGAATATAATAAAAATATTTCACGAAATGATCCATTGTTGTCACAAGAATTGTTGGAAAAAGAAAAAGTTTATTATTTAAGAAGAAGAGAGAATAATTTATAATATCCTCTGCCGTCAAGTGTAGCTAAATAATTTAGAAAAACAAATGTAAGAACGCTTGACGGGGGGGCATTTGGCGATATAATTTGATAAGAATAGGAGTTTTAGTTATGAATATAAAACACAAGCTTATCAATTTTTTTAATTTAACAAGAAGTGATAAACAAGTAAAATTTTTAACAATATTTTTAATTTTATTTTTGTTTATATTTTCATTAGATTATTCTTTATCTATGTTTACATCCAATAATGGATTTAATGGAGTTAAAGTCGCAAATATCAAAATAAATGATTTATCTTTTAATATGACGACTAATGGTGGACAATCTGATGACAGAGTGTTACATTTACAGGCAGGTAAATTTGAACAATTTAATGTAGTGTTAACAAATCTTAATAAAATAAATGTTAAATATGAATTAATATATGAATTATGTAATGATTCAAATTGTACAAGTACAAGTAAAAATATTCCAAATGTGATAAAAGTTGGAAGGGGAGATTTAAGAACTGAAATAAATGGAATATTGGATAATAATTTAAAAGAAATAATAATTGAAACACAAAACTCAAGTGATAAAGATTATTATATAAAATTAAATATAAATGTAAGTTATGTTTGGAATGAATTAGAACTTGCAAATCAAATAAGTGATGGGATTGAAAAAAATAGTTTTACTCAAATAGTGGCCTATGTAGATGGGATAGAAACTTCGACATTTCCTAGTTCATGTAATTATATTGCTGAAATAAAAGGTTATAATGGAGATACTGAGATAGAATTAGAAGATGCTAAAGCAACTTGTGATTTTTTAACTAAAAAATGGTCCATTCATTATAGTGGACCTGTATCAAAAATAATATTAAAATTAAATTTTTCTTCGGGATTAATTCCAGGCACGTTTAAAGAAGATAGTTGGACAAAAATAGCTGAGATTGTAAGAAATGGTCAAGGTGAAGCTTATCCAGTAGGTTCGGAAAAAGAAGTATCAGTTGCTGGTATAAATTATACAGTACGTGTTGCGAATAATACCACACCATCTGAATGCAAACAAGATGGTTTTTCTCAGACAGCATGTGGATTTGTAATAGAGTTTGTAGATATAGTAGGAAAAAGAAAAATGAATACAAAACAATCTAATATAGGTGGATGGCCAGCAACAGAAATGAGAACATATGTAAATGGAGATTTTTTTGTTAATTTGCCAAATGATTTACAAGAAATTATTATAGAAACGAAAGCTATATCAAGTCATGGTTCTAACGATTCTGCAAATTTCGTAACAAATGATAAAGTATATTTTTTAAGTGCACATGAGGTCTATAGCGATATTTTGGCAAAAGATACAGCATATAATAATACAAGACAAATTGATTATTATGTAATTAAAGGTGTAACAACAAATAATACCGAGAATGCAATTAAACAATATGATGGTTCTAATACTGGTTGGTTACTTCGTTCAGCAAGTGCCGATAGTCCAATTGATTTTATCGGCGTTTCTTCAAGTGGTAGTTTGAGTAATTTTGATGGACATGTTTCTTATGGCTTTGCACCAGCGTTCCGTATTGGATAAAATATTAATTTTAAGGAAACTACATCAAGAGTAGTTTTTTTCTTGACTAAAGTATGATAATATATAGTTGGGAATGATATAAGATGGAAGATAAAACTTATATAGTATTAGGGATAGTGTACATAATAATAGCGATTATTTTAGTCGTTGTTGTTTTAGTGCTTATTAATAAACATAATAAGAAAAAATTAGAACAAATACTTAGAGATTTAGAACTAGATAAAAATTTAATTATATCCGCCAATATTCTTACTGAACTTAATAAAGTAGGATCACTCATTAATAATAAAAATTTAGAGATAAAATATGAGAATTGGAAAGAAAGATATAAACAAATTAAAGATGTAGATATTCCTTCTTTGGATAAAAGATTAAATGATTTAGAAGAATTAATTAGTGTTAAAGATTATAAAAAGTTTGTGAGCGATTCATCTAAATTAGAGTTAGAAATTTATTACATTAAATCTAAGAGTGATTTTTTATTAGAAGAAATTAGAGAAATAACTTTATCGGAAAGTAAAAATAGAGAAATTGTTACTAAGTTAAAGAAAGATTATAGAGATATTTATTTAAAATATAATAATAGTCCTAGTGATTATGAAGGAATAAATAACACGATTGAGTTACAATTTGAAAATATAGATAAATTATTTAATGCTTTTGAACTTGCTATGGAAAATAATGATTATAGTGAGGCTAGTAAGATAGTTAAGGCACTTACTGATAATATTGGTAATATAGGAATTATTATTGATGAAGCATCTTCTATTATTTTAATGGGTAAGAAATTAATACCGGCTAAGATTGAAGATATTAAAAAGATATATGAAAAAATGACTAAAGAAGGGTATTTACTTGATTATTTAAATATAGATTATAATATAAGTGAAGCAGATAAAAAACTTGCAGATATATTTGATAGATTAAAAGTTCTTAATGTTAATGATTCAATTATTGAACTTAAAACTATTTTAGATTATTTTGATAGTTTATATGGAGATTTTGATAAAGAAAAAGATGCTAAAAAGAATTATGATTCATTATCTAGGAAGATTGCTATTAAAAATAAGAAATTAAGTACTATTGTTAAAAACATATCATCTAAGATTGAAGATATTAAATATAGTTATGATTTAAGTGAAGAAGATGTTAAGGTTGTTGATGAACTTAATTTAAGTATTAAGAATATTCAAAATGATTATGATATTATAATAGAAAATTTTAGAAATAAAAGTTTTTCTTATTCACAATTATATAAAGAATTAGAATTAATTAATAGTAGAGTTAATGTAACTGAAGAGAAGGTTGAACAAACTGTTAAATATTTAAGTAGTTTAAAAGAGGATGAGATTAGAGCTAGGGAACAATTAGATGAAATTAAAAATATTTTAGAGTCTAGTAAAGAAAAGATGGAAAGTTTTAAATTACCAATTGTTCCTAAGGATTATTATGTAGAACTTAGTGAAGCAAATGATGCTTTAGATAATATGATTGATGAATTAAATAAGAAACCTATTTCGATTAGAGTGCTTAATTTAAGAGTGGATACGGCAAGAGATTTGGTTCTTAAGTTACATAAGAATACGAGTGAGACAATTAAAAATGCTAGTTTGGCTGAGTCAACTATAGTATATAGCAATAGATTTAGATTTAATAATAGAATAAATAATGCGTTAAATAGAGCTGAAGATTATTTTTATGAAGGAAGATATAATGAAGCTTTAGAACTTGCTATTAAAGCGGTTAGTGATGTAAATCCGAATATTTATAATGAGGTAATGATTGCTAAAGAAACAATTTTATAATTGATAATATTTAAAATTTTGGGTAAAATAAGATTAGTAAAGGAGTTTTTATGAAAGAAGAATTATTTAAAGATATTATTGAAGGCGATAATGTAACTAAGCTAAAAAATGAGGTATGTGATGCTTTAAAGAAAATGGATAATGAAGAATTTTTACATTTATTTATGGCATTATGTTCTTTAGGTGAATTTGATGATGAATGTTGTTGTGGTGGACATTGTGATTGCGATGATTGTGATTGTGATGATTGCGACTGTGATGACTGTGATTGTGAATAAGTAGAGAAATCTACTTTTTCTTTTGAAAAAATTGTAGAGATTAGCAAAGTGATATTTTGTTTGCAGTTTTCTTGAAATTATGCTAAAATATATTTATTCATTGAGGGGGAAGAAATATTATGAATAATAAAGAAGGCTTATCAACAAAAGATATTCTTGAAATAGAAAAGAAATTAATTA
This sequence comes from Caryophanales bacterium UBA6331, assembly GCA_002438065.1. Classification (GTDB taxonomy): domain Bacteria; phylum Bacillota_I; class Bacilli_A; order RF39; family UBA660; genus CAG-533. The sequence continues at coordinate 18,192 of DJSP01000016.1, forward strand.
ATGAAAATATTAGTGTTGATACTTATTTAGATTATTTCTTTAAAATTAATACTGCATGTAGTACAGGAGTTGCTAAAAATCCATTAAGACTTTATTTAGCTCTTAGAAATGCGAAAGTTATAGTTAGTGCTGATGAAAATGATAATTTAATCAACTCTTATAAAAATGTAGTTAATACTGTTAAATATTTGATTAGTTTCTATGCAAAAGAATATATAACTGAAGATACTAATTTAGAAAAATATAATGAATCTTTACAGGCATTTATATTACAAAATAATTGTATTAATTTTGAGATGTTTAAAAAAAACTATTATTTGTTTGAGTTATATATACTAGCAGGGATAGAAGGAAATAAATTTATTGAATTTATTAATTTATTAAATAAAGCATATGTTAAAACAGATAAAATTAATGAAATAATTGATTTAACTAATATGAAGGCTAGATTATCAATTTATATTAATGCGTATTCAAAAGAACATGATAAAAAAAATATTAAATAGGTTAAGACTCATTAGGGTCTTTTCTTTTTGCTATATTTCTTGACTTTTGAGGTGGTAAATTAATATAATAAATACGTGTTATACGTAATTAGAGAGGATTGATAATATGTTTGAATACATGGGTGATAGATTAAGTAAGGCAATTAAAAATATTAAAGGTATGGGTAAGATTACTGAAGATAATATAAGTGATGCAATAAAAGAAATAAGAATGGCATTATTAGAAGCAGATGTTAACTATGAAGTTGTTAAAGAGTTTACTAGAAATGTTAAAGAGAAAGCATTAGGATTAGAAGTTGGTAAGAATTTAAAACCGGAAGAGTTATTTATTAAATTATGTAAAGATGAATTAATAAGTTTACTTGGTGATAATTATGTTCCTCTTGAAGTTAATAAAAAGCCTACAATTATTATGTTAGTTGGTTTACAAGGATCTGGTAAGACAACAAGTTGTGCTAAGATAGCTAATTTGGTTAGAAAGAAGAATAATAAGAAACCATTACTTGTTGCGTGTGATGTTTATAGACCTGCTGCTATTGATCAGTTATGTGATTTAGGTAAATCTTTAAATATGGATGTTTTTACTAAAGGTAAGAAAGATCCTAGAGAGATAGTTAAGGAAGCTTTAGAGTTTGCTAAAAATAATAATAATGATTATATAATTATAGATACAGCTGGTAGATTACATATTGATGATGATTTAATGAATGAACTTGTTGATATAGAAAATATTGTTAAACCAGATGAAGTATTACTCGTTATTGATGCAATGATGGGACAAGATGCAATTAATGTTATTAATGGATTTAATGATAAATTAAAATTAACTGGTGCTATTTTAACTAAGTTAGATGGTAATACGAAGGGTGGAGTTGCTTTATCAGTTAGACATTTAACTAATATTCCTATTAAGTTTGTTGGTGATTCGGAAAAATTAGATGGATTAACTGAATTTTATCCTGAAAGAATGGCTAATCGTATTTTAGATATGGGAGATATTTTATCTATTGCAGAAAAAGCAAGTAATGCGATTAGTGAAGATGATGCTAAAGATTTAGCTAAAAAAATGCGTAAAGGTGATTATGATTTAGAAGATTTCTTAACTAATTTAAAACAAATTAGAAAGTTAGGACCTCTTGAAAATATTTTAAAGATGTTACCAGGAGCAAGAAATATGGGATTAAATCAAATTAATATTAATCCTAAAGATATGGCTCATATTGAAGCTATTGTTTTATCTATGACTCCTTATGAGAGAAGACATCCTGAAGTATTAAAAGCAACAAGGAAACAAAGAATTGCTAAAGGATCGGGAAGAAGTGTAGAAGAGGTTAATAGATTACTTAAACAATTTGAAGAAATGAAAAAAATGATGAAAATGATGAGTAATGGAAATTTTAAAATGCCATTTTAGATAATGAAAAAAATACTTCGATTTTGAAGTATTTTATTTTGATTCAACAATTAGTTTTATAGCTGTTTTTTCTTCACCATCTATTTGGATATCTGAAAAAGCAGGAATAATAACTAAATTTTTACCACTTGGAGCAACAAAACCACGGGCGATAGCTACAGCTTTAACACCTTGATTTAAACTTCCGGCTCCAATTGTATGGATTTCTAATTCATTTTTGCCATCTCTAAATATTCCGGCAATTGCCCCTGCTACTTTACTAGGGTTACTTTTACTTGAAACTTTTAGTATTTCCATTATTTCCTCCTAGTTAAGTATATTAAAGTATTTAAATTTAATTCATTATTTTTGCCATCTTGTTGTGATTCCACATGGTAAGATTAAGCCTTGATTATCTTTAAAGCCTAGTTCTTCAGAAGCAACAGTTCCTTTTTTAGGAATGGTAAGAGTTAAGATGTTTTCTAGTACAGTTTTAGATAGTCCGGTTGTATAAGTATTGATAATAAATAGAGAAGCATCATCGCTTAATAGGGATGCGGTACCTTTAACTAGATTATATAAATCTTTTTCAATTTGCCATACTTCGTTTTTAGAACCTCTTCCAAATGAAGGGGGATCCATAATTATAATATCGTATTTATTACCTCTTCTCATTTCTCTTTTAACAAATTTTTTTACATCATCAACAAAAAATCTAATATATTCATTTTCTAAATTATTTACTTTAACATTTTCTTTAGCCCAATCAATCATTCCACGAGATGCATCAACGTGAATAACTTCAGCGCCTTCTTTTAAAGCGGCGATACTAGCAGCTCCAGTGTAGGCAAATAAGTTTAAAACTTTACATTTATGATTTGTGTTTTTTATTGTTTCTCTTATTAAATCCCAGTTATAAGCTTGTTCGGGAAATAATCCTGTGTGTTTAAATCCCATAAGTTTAAGATTAAATTTTAGATCTTTGTAATTAATAGTCCAAGATGAGGGAACATTGTTTAATGTCCAATTACCGCCACCGGTATTACTTCTTTCGTAAACAGCGTTTATTTTAATGTTCTCGTTACCGGGCCAAATTATTTCGGGATCTGGTCTTTTTAAATAATATTTTCCCCATCTTTCATATTTGTATCCATTACTTGTACTTATTACTTCATAATCATTAAAATTTTCAATTATTTTCATATCACATCACAGGTAAATTATATCATGTAAACTAAAAAAAACATACCAATAGTTGATATGTTTGTTAAATGATATTTTTATCAGTTAGGATTCTTATTAAGTCTTCAGTTAAATCTAATATTCCTATGCAAATAAAGAAGAAACCTAACATTAGAAATTGAACTGTTTCACTAAAGTATAAATTAATACTTGTTAGAAGTCCTAATAATAAGAATAAGAAGAATGTTCCTAAATTAATGTACATCATTTTATCATTACGATCATGTAAATAATCAATTTTAATTAATTTAATTATAGCTATTGCACATACCCATACAGCAAGGGTTAAGGATAAAACCATTGGAGGATTATAATCAATAAATTTGAATCCACTAAAGGCAGCGATAGCACATACGATAGTAGTATATAATTCTTCATTATCATCTTTTGGTTTGGTTAGGAAATATTCTAAGATTTTTATTAATGAATATATTGTGAAAGTTAAATATAGCATAGTTATTGGAGCATAATCAGTTGCTGGAGATAGGATTATTAACATGATACCTAAAAATAAAATAACTCCGGATATTATTAAATTAATTTTGTCTGTACGATCTAATTTTTTATTAAATATTTTCAATTTTCTTCACCTATTATAATAATAGTTTATCTTGAGGTTAAAGTCAATTTTTATTGATATTATTTAAAAATTTAGATACACTTATAGTGAGAGGAGTATAGAAAATGTTTTTAGTAATTATTATAATTATTGGATGTTTTATTATTTTAACATCTATTAGACAAATTGATGAATATGAAAGAGGGATTAAGTTTAGATGTGGTAAATATAATAGAATATTAAATCCAGGATGGCATGTTATTTTACCGATATTTGAATCTTTAAAAAAAGTTGATATTAGAACTAAAGCAGTAGATGTACCTGAACAAGACGCTATTACAAAAGATAATGTGTCAATTAGAATTAATGCAGTTTTATATTATAAAATTTTTGATGCATCTAAAGCGATATTGGCAGTTGAGAATTTTAGATTTGCAGTTGCACAACTTGCTCAAACAACTATGCGTAATGCGGTTGGTGCGGTATCATTAGATGAATTATTATCGGAAAGAGATAAAATATCTGAAGAAATTTGTAAAGTCGTTGATTTAGCTACTGATCCTTGGGGAATAAAGGTTGAAAATGTTGAACTTAAGGATGTTTCATTACCTGAAGAAATGAAGCGAGTTATTGCTAAAGTTGCAGAAGCAGAAAGAGAAAAAACTGCTGTTATTACTAAGGCTGCTGGTGAAGTAGAAGCTTCTAAGAATTTAGCAGAGGCAGCAAAAATTATGGCATCTACACCGGGAGCACTTCATTTAAGAACTTTATCAACAATAAATGATATATCTTCTGATCAATCTAATACGATTATTTTTGCTATTCCAATTGAAGTTATGGATGCTTTTAAACAAGGAAATAGTGGTGAAATTATTAAAAAGATAACTAAAAAGAAATAGTTATTTTTTTCTTTTAAAGATTTGTGCTATATTATATGTAGGTTGGTGTTATTATGAATGTGAAGAATATGAATCAATATATCGATAGATTAAAGTTAGAGAAGGAACTTAAAGATTTTATTAATAAGTATAAGGATAGTGTTTATTTTAAGTATGCTGATTTAATTTATAACATTTCTCTAATGCTTAATGGGTCTATTAGAGGAAAATATAATGAAAATGATATTAATGACTTGCCTAAATATTCTGATGAAGAAATACTAAAGTTTGTTAAAAATTTTTATAATAAACTTGATATTAATTATGAAATAGATAATGTATTAAAAAATAAAGTTGTTTGCTTAGAAAGTAGTGTTAAACCGTTAATTTATGGGGAATGTAATAGATCTAAAGATAAAATCGAAATAAATAAAACAGGTACTATTATTGATTCAATTTTGTTAACTCATGAACTTGGTCATTATAAAAATGAAAAAGAAGGATTAAAAAATGAATCTAAATTATTTTTATCGGAAATTTTACCTATAAGTGAAGAATTTATTATGTGTGATAATTTAAGTGGTCATGATAATGAAAAATTATTGTGGTATAGACATAGAATTAATTCATTATATGAAAAGATAAGAAGAATTAATTTGGTATTAGGAATGATTATGGCTTATATAAATAATGGAAATTTAAGTAGGGAAGCATATATAAGTGAATTTGATGATGATTATTATGATAATGATTTTAATTATTTAAAGAATTATGTTAACAATCATAATTTAGAAAATATATTTATGGATATGATTTATTTAATTGGATATGTTATGGGAATAAATAATATGTTAAAAGTAAGAGATGATAATAGTTATATAGAAGTTGTTTCAAATGCTCATGAAAAATTAAATGATTTAAGTGCATCAGAATTCCTTAAGTTATTTGGTACTGATGTTAATGATATGTTTTACTTTGATTTAGTTGATAATGTTTTAAAGTTTGTTGGAGAAGTTGGAAGTTATTCGAGAAAGAGATTAGGATAAGAAATATGATTAGTGAAGAAATATTAGAAGAATTAAATAGTTTTTTTGTTAATAACGATAATAACGTTATTGATAATTTAGAATATTTTCTATATTTGGGAGAAGAGATTGTAAAAATAATTAATAAGTTAGAAATAGATAGAAATAAACTTGATAGTTATAGTAAAATTATAGATGTTTGCAGTATACAAGATATTTTTGAATTTGTTAATAAATATAACAAGAAATTTGATATTGATTTAGATATTAATAAATTGATTAATAATGGAATTATTGATTTTGATTCATTAGAATATGAAAAAATGGTAAATGAAAAAAGAGATGAATGTGTAGAACTAAATGGACAATGCTGTTCTGATAGAAATTCGATTATTGTGAGAAATTATGGTTCTTTATCTGATGCAGTTACATTAATTCATGAATTATCTCATTATAAGGATATTCCTAATAAATCTAATGAAACTAGATTTTGGTTTACAGAAGCTTTGGCAATAACAGAAGAACTAATTGCAGTTGATGAATTAAATGATATGGATTTAAAGTTATTTTGTTTTTATTTTAGGCTTTTATATACTAAGCAATGTTTAAGAAATTTAAATGGAATATTACCAATTATGATAGTGTTTCAAAATTTTGGTGATACTAGTAAAGAATCTTATAGTAAAATTTTTGAAGATGATTTATATGAATCGGATATAAAAAATTTTTTAAATTATGTTAATTATCATTTAGAAAAAAAGAAAAAATTTAATTTAGATGAATCAATTTTTAAACAATTGGTTATTGAATTAAAGTATGTTATTGGTTATATGGTAGCAATAAGTTTATATAAAAAATATAAGTTAGATAATAATTATATGAATGAGATACAAAATTTACATAAATTAATAAATGAATTAGATATTTATGATTTTTTTATAAAATTGAATTTTGATACACAGATTAGTAGGGTTAGTGAGAATTTAAAAGAATATATATCTTTATTTGTTGGTTGTGAAAATAAAAAGATAAAATAATGTGGTAGTTAAAATTTAAAATTAAGTTTATAATAATGGATGTGATGTAATATGAAATTAAATAAAGAATTTATTGAAAGGGTATCTAAAAGTAAAGGGGAACCTAAGTGGATGCTTGAGTTTAGATTAAAGTCTTTTGAGAAGTTTTTAGAACTTGATAATCCTTCTTTTGGACCTAAATTAGATATAGATTTTGACAAAATAAATTATTATAAAAAAATAAGTGATGTAACTGATTCATGGGATAATGTTGATAAGGATATTAAGAAAACATTTGATGATTTAGGGGTAATTAAAGCGGAAAATACTTATTTATGTGGTGTATCTAATCAGATTGAAAGTGAAGTATTTTATCATAAGTTAAAAGATGATAATGGGGTTATATTTTTATCTACTGATGAAGCATTAAAAGAGTATCCTGAATTATTTAAGAAATATTTTAATAATTTAGTTAAATATGATGAAAATAAATTTACGGCTTTAAATGGTTGTATGTGGAGTGGTGGATCTTTTATTTATATTCCTAAAGGTGTTAAACTAGATAGACCATTACAAAGTTATTTTAGAATTAATGAAGTTACGATGGGACAGTTTGAAAGGACTATTATAATTGTTGATGATGATGCAGAGTTATCTTATATAGAAGGTTGTACGGCTTTATCTCATTCGGAAAATTCTCTTCATGCAGGAGTTGTAGAAATTTATGTTGGTAAGAACGCTAAATGTAAATATAGTACAATTCAAAATTGGAGTAATGATGTTTATAATTTGGTTACTAAAAGAGCAATAGTAGATGATTATGGTTTAATGGAATGGCTTGATGGTAATATTGGTAGTGGGGTTACGATGAAATATCCTAGTTCAATATTAAAAGGTGATTATGCTAAGGGAAATTCTGTTTCTATAGCGTTTGCTAAAGATGGACAGGTTCTTGATGCTGGAGCTAAAATGATTCATATAGGAAAAAACACAAGTAGTAATATTATATCTAAAAGTATTGCTAAAAATGGAGGAGAAGCTGATTATAGAGGTTTTGTTAAAATATGTGAATCTGCTATTAATTCTAAGGCTAGTGTTAAATGTGATACTATTTTGTTAGATGATGAATCAGTTAGTGATACTATTCCAACTAATATTTTACTTAATGATTCAAGTTATTTAGAGCATGAAGCAACGGTTTCAAAAATAAGTGAAGAAAAATTATTTTACTTAATGAGTAAGGGATTAAGTGAAAATGCAGCTAAAGATTTAATTATTTTAGGGTTTATTTCTGATTTTAAGAAAGAATTACCTCTTGAATATGCAGTTGAACTTAATAGATTATTAAAAAATATTTAAATGTGATAGTTTTTATAAATTTGTTTAGATAATTTAAAAATTTTGTTTAGAAGATATTTAAAATTTGTACTATTTTTGGTGCAAATTTTATTTTTTTGTCTTTTGATATCTTAATTTTTTTATGGTAAAAATGTTAGTGAAAGGAGGAAATATGATGTATAACACGGTCATGTTGATAGGTAGACTTACTGCTAATCCGGAAATTACAAAAACAGATGATAAAAAAGAAGTATGTCATGTTACTCTAGCGGTTCAGAGAGCTTATAAAAATTCTGACGGAGTATATGAAGCGGATTTTATTAGATGTACGTTATGGGATCAAGTTGCTTTAAGAGTTAAAGAGTATTGCCAAAAAGGTGATTTGGTAGCTGTTAGAGGACAATTAAAAACATCTACTTATGAAGTTAATGGCGAGAAGAAGTATTCAACTGAAGTAGTTGTTGAAAGATTAGCATTTTTATCAAGTATGCCTAAACAAGGGCAAAATGAAGATAATGAAGAGGAAGAGTAGTTAACTTAAGTATATTTAAATAATTAAAATCATAAGATTAAGTGGTGAATAAATTTTGAAAATAAAATATTTTTTAGTTCTTTTATTAGTAGTTGTAAGTTTTTATTTTACAGATAAAGTAATGGTTTATATTAATAATAAAAATCCAATTATGAAAGAAATTGTAACTGTTAAGGATGATTATACAGTTGAAGCTGTAAATGCGGTTATAGAAGATAATACTATAATTCCTGGTGTTAATGGAAAAGAGGTTGATGTAGATAAATCATTTAACAAAATGGAAAATTATGGATATTTTAATGATCTTTACTTAATATATACAGCAACGTCTCCTAAGATGAGTTTAAATGATAATAAGGATAAGATTATTATAAAGGGTAATTCTAAAAAGAATATGGTTGCGTTTATAGTTGATCATAATGATGAAGTTATAAATTATTTTAAGAATAATAATATTAAATTTACTTTAGTAGGAAAAGTAGGTGATGTATTTGATAAAGAAAATACATATATTAATGGAGAAGCTGATGAGAAGTTATTTTCAAATTTAAATTCAATACTAAATCGTAAAAAAATTAATTCTAATATTTGTTTAGTTGGTTTATCAAATTTAGAATTATGTAAAAGAAAAGAATATTATCTATTACAATATTCAATTAATGTGAATGAGAACATAATAGATACTATTAATAAGGTCAGTTCTGGAGATATAATTTATATATCACAAAATACATCTTTATCTAATGTAAAAAAGATTATAAATGAAATCTCTAGAATAGACTTAAAAATTGATTATTTAAATATTTTAATATCTGAGAAAAACTTAAAATAAGATTTTAAATGTAGTAAGATTAGGAGAATTAATGAAGAAAATTTTAAAATATTTAATATTGTTAATACTTATTTTACCAAGTATTGTGTATGCAGAGGTTTATAATGACAAGATTATTGAAAGATATAAATGGATTTCTAATGATTTTATAATTAAAGAAAAAAATGGAGTTAGAAAGTATCAACAATTATCTTTAATGGTTAGAGATAGCGATAAACAATTTGTTTATTGTGTTGAGCCTGGGATTTCAATAAATAAGAATAATAGTTATGTTGGTAGTGATGCTAATCAATATGAATTTGCTAAGATAAGCGAAGCTGAGTGGAAAAAGATAAATTTAATTGCTTATTATGGCTATGGATATAGTGATGAAAATGTGAATCATGAAGATTTAAAATGGTATAGTGTTACTCAGTATATGATATGGCAAGTAGTACCTAATGGATATAATATTTATTTTACTGATAAATTAGATGGAAAGAAAATAACTAAGTATTCGAAAGAAATTAAAGAAATGGAAGATTTAATTGATAATCATAATAAGCTTCCTGATTTTGGAATTAGTAATTTAGATGTTAAATTAAGAGAAGAAATTAGGTTAAATGATAAAAATAGGGTTTTATCTAAATATAAAGTTATTGCAAGTGATAATTTAGAAGTTAAAGTAGATGGTAATGATTTAGTTATTAAAGCTAAAAGGATTGGTAAATATAATATTAGTTTTGAAAAAAATGATGAAAAGCATTCGTTTCCGCCAATAATTTATTATGATAATAATAATCAAAATGTTATGAGAGTTGGAAAATATGATCCAGTTAAAAGTAATATTAATGTTAATGTTAGTGGTGGTAAATTACTTATTAAGAAAATAGATGCTGATACAAAGAAAGTTATTTCTATTAAAAATATTAAGTTTAAAATAAAAAATTTAGTAACAAATGAATACTTAATGAATGGTAAAACTGATATATTTAAAACTAATAAAGATGGAATAATAGTGACTTCTTTTAGTATTCCAAATGGTAAATATGAATTAGAAGAGATTGAGCAAAAAATAGATGGTTATTTATGGAATAAAGAAACTATTATATTTGAAATAAATGATGATACTAAATATGTTAAAGATAATAAATATGGATTAGTATATGAGATTAAATTTGCTAATAAAAGAGTTAAAGGTAAGGCTCAAATAATTAAAAGTGGAGAAACTTTAAATGTTATAGATGGTAAATTTTATGAAAATACTAAAAAACTTGAGGGAGTTAAATTTGGTTTATACGCTCATGAAGATATATATGATGAAAATCATAATTTAATATATAAAAAAGATAATCTTATATTAGAAAAGATAACTGATAAAGATGGAAGGATTAACTTTGATAATTTGTATCTAGGTAAATATTATGTAAAAGAACTAGATACTCTAAAAGATTATATTCTAAATAATAAAAAATATTACTTTGAATTAAAGTATAAAGATCAATATACCGAAGAGACTAGTTATAAATTAGAAATAAATAATTATTTAAAAAAGGGTGAGTTAGAATTTACTAAAACTGATTTAGTTACGGGAGATGCTATTTCTAATACTAAAATAGAAATATTTACTGAAAATGATGAATTAATATATTCTGGTATAACTGATAATGATGGTAAAATTTATATTAAAAATTTGCCTGTTGGACAATATTACATTATAGAAAAATTAGCAGCACCGGGATATAAATTAAATCACGAAAAACAATATTTTACGATTCTTGATGATGGAGAAGTAGTAAAGATGAATATGACTAATGAAAAAATGGAAGTAGTTGTTCCAGATACTTTAAAAAATAATTATTTAGATACTATTTTAAAATCAATTATATTATTAGCAAGTGGAATAATTATTTATGAAAAGAAAAATTATTAGTGTTTGTTATATATTAATAGTTATTTCTTTAATAATAGTTGTAGGTTTAAAAATTAAGAATAATAATGTTATTAAACAAAATGAAGATAATATTAAGGTATATGATAATAATGATAAGATTGTGAAGAATAAATTAATTGGTAATACAAAAGAAAAATATGTTGGCATATTAGAAATTAAAAAGATAAAACTTAAAAGAGGTTTTTATAATATAGATTCAAATAATAATAATGTTGATAAAAATATTATGGTTATTAATTCTTCAGATATGCCTGATGTAAATTTAGGTAATCTGATTTTAGCTAGTCATTCTGGAAATAGTAATATATCTTATTTTAAAAATTTAGATAAATTAGAAATAGGTGATATAGCTAGTGTTTATTATTTAACAAAAAAATATGATTATAAATTTGTTAATTATTATGAAGTAGAAAAAAATGGATTTGTGCAAATTATAAAAAATAATAACGTTAATTGTTTAACACTTATAACTTGTAAAAAGAATACGAATAAACAATTAGTGTTTATATTTGAATTAGAAAAAGTTATTTAGGGATAGTGTGAAAAGTTTTAT
>DJSP01000017.1:0-22824 GCA_002438065.1 Caryophanales bacterium UBA6331
CTTCAAATCCTTCTACTTTTTGTATCTCATCTAATAAAATATAGTATTTATCAGTATCTATAATTTTATCACAAATAAATTCATATAACTTGTGAGCATCAAGTAAATGTTCATTCTCTATAGAATCTAAATCTAATTTTATTATATGACTTTCACCTACACCATTATCAAATAAATAATTTTTAAACATTGGATCAAGCAAATAAGACTTACCACATCTTCTCATTCCAGAAATTATCTTTACTAATCCATTATTTTGTTTTTCAATCAATTGGTTTAAATAATAATCTCTATTTATATTCATATATCCTCCATTACGAATTTTTTCCGTTTTGTACCTTTTTTCGTAATCAAAATAAAATGATCATTAATGCTTTTGCTTCACCCCGATAAAGTAACCTTTGTCTCATGCAGACTTAAATTTCTGGTACTTGTAACCCTACATTTTTTATTATTATTTCCTTATCATATCCCAAAAATTATTTTATCTTAAATTATTCTCTTATATCTTTAGACTTGTTTTTTAAATCAAATAATATTTTTAGGGCATCCATAGGAGTTGTATTTAATGGATCAATTTTATCTATTTCTTCTTTTAAAATATTTGGTTCTTTAACCGGCTCGGTAAAATCAAATGAAATTTGCTTACTACCACTATCTTTACTATTTGTTTCATATTCCTTAAGCATTTTATTGGCATCATTAATAATATCTTTAGGTAGTCCTGCTAAATCAGCAACATGAATACCATAACTTTTATCAATTGCTCCATCTTCAATTTTATGTAAAAAGATTAATTTATTATTATCTAAAGTTGCACTTACATGGACATTTTTAATAGTAGGATATTCATCTGTTAAACTAGTTAATTCATGATAGTGAGTACTAAATAAAGTTTTACACTTAATATTTTTAGTAACATATTTTAAAATAGCTCCCGCTAAACTCATACCATCATAAGTAGCAGTACCTCTTCCTAATTCGTCAAATAAGATTAATGATTCACTAGTTGCATTTTTAATGGCACTTCTACTTTCTTTCATTTCAACCATAAAAGTAGATTCACCACTAACTAAATCATCACTTGCACCTATTCTAGTAAAAATAGCATCAAAAATACATAAATTAGCATAGTCAGCTGGTACAAAAGATCCTATTTGAGCCATAATAATTATGATAGCAAGTTGTCTCATATAAGTAGATTTACCACTCATGTTAGGGCCAGTTATTAAAAGGGTATTTATATTTTTATCCATATAAATATCGTTTTTAACATACTTACCATTAGTTACTATATTGATAACTGGATGAAAACCATTTTTAATATCAATTAACTTATCATGATTAAATATTGGTCTAACTAATTTTTCTTTTTCCGATACAATTGACAATGAACATAAAGCATCAATTACACCTATCTTATTAGCGGTTTCCTTTAACGCTATTATATCTTTCTTAATTGTTTCTTTTATTTCATTAAATAAATCATATTCAAGTTCAATAATTCTTTCTTCAGCATTTAAGATCATAGCTTCTTTTTCTTTTAAGACGGGGCTTATAAATCTTTCACCAGTAGTTAAAATTTGTTTTCTTTCCCAACCAAATTCTTCCTTAACACGAGATGCTTGTCCTTTACTTATTTCAATATAATAACCAAAAACTTTATTATATCCAACTTTTAAATTTTGAATACCAGTTCTTGCTCTTTCTTCTTGTTCTAAAGTACTTAAAAATTCTTTACCACCACTTCTTATTTTCTTAAGTTCATCTAATTCGTTATTATATCCATCTTTAATTAAATAACCTTCCTTAATAGATATAGGTGGTTCTTCATATATAGCCTTATCAAAGAGGTTATATAATTCTTCATGAGTATTAATTTTAATATTAACATTCATCTTTTCTAATATTGCTTTTACTTCTGGTAATACCTTTAAACTATTTCTTATTTGAAGTGCATCTCTAGCGTTAAAAGAACCACAAGTTAACTTACCACATAATCTTTCTAAATCATAAATTTCATATAAGCATTTAAGTAAATCACTTCTTAATATAAATTCATCATTTAATTTAGTAATAATATCTAATCTCTTATTAATCTCTTTTTCATTTCTAAGGGGATTAGATACCCATAACTTTAAAGTACGTGATCCCATACTAGTTTTACATTTATCTAAAAACCATATTAAAGAATATTCTCTTTCTTTTAATCTCAATGTTTCAAACAACTCTAAATTTCTGATAGTATGAATATTTAAATTTAAATAATTACTATTATTAATTATCTTGACAGTTTCAAATAAGGATACATCTTTAAGTTCTTTAACAATCAAATAATAAAATAAATGTTTAACTCCAATAGTTACTCTTTCATCACTTATATTATCTAATATTTTTAATTCTTTATCATATAATTCATCACTATAATTAATATTAATTCCATAACTATTTTTAAATATATTAACTATTTTTTCATTAAAATCTTTTTTTAATATTAATTCTTTAATATTTAAAGTTAATATTTTATTAACTAAGGTATCTTCATTGTAATCTAAGAATTCGGCATAAATATCTCCGGTAGAAATATCTGCATAGGTAAGTAAATAAGCATAATTTAAATCTAAAACACTTGCTAAATAGTTAAAATCAAAAGAATCTAAGAAATCTAAATCTACTAAAGTACCTTTGGAAACTACATTTATTACTTCTCTTTTAACCATACCTTTAGTTTTTTTAGGATCTTCCATTTGTTCACAAATTGCTACTTTAAAACCTTTATTAACGGCTTTTTCTAAATAAGGTTTAACAGCATGATGAGGCACACCACACATTGGAACTCTTTCTTCTAATCCAGCATTTTTACCAGTTAATGTTAGTTCAAGTTCATGAGCACCGGCTTCAGCATCTTCAAAAAATAATTCATAAAAATCACCAATACGATAAAATAGTAAAGTATCTTCATAATCTTTTTTGATATCCATATACTGCTTCATCATAGGACTTAAATCTTCATAGTTTACTTCATTTCTTTTCATTTTTCTACACCTAGATGTATTATAAAATATTTTAAAGAAAATAAAAAGAAAAGTTATTTAGTTTTCAACTTTTCTTTAGTCTGTACTTGTACTACTAGAATAATTGGCATCATTAATAAATGTAATTTTTGCATAACCATCTCCTGCTTTAGCACACTTGCTTATTGGTTCTTCAGAATATCCATCTGGACAATTAACTTTATCATTTAAACTATTAGAATTAATTGTATTAATGGTATAAATTTCAATTTCGTTTGATTCAATGCAAGCATAGCAAAACATTTTTTTATAAGTTAATCTACTATTACCAATGTAACCTGATCCACCAGCACCAGTTGACATACGGCCACTAGAACCACCCCAAAAGCCGCCTCCGCCGCCTCCGCCATTCGTGTCGTAATTACTTGTATTTGCCGCCCCAAATTTTCCTGCTGGAGAATATGTATCATGATGTCCAGTTCCAGTTTGTGTTCCACCACCAGGAAGACGAGTAGCATTGTTATAATCAGAAATGCTAGTAGTACCAGTTGAACCTATATAGCCACCACCTGAACCGCCTAAGGTAGTTACATGAGCTATACCTCCGCCACCACCACCAGCAACAATCAAAATTTTAGCAATACTTTCTTGATCACCATATGTAAATGTACTTAGTAATCCTTCAGAAGTTGCCATATGAGTAGCACCTCCGCCACCGTAGCAGACTGATCCGTCACTTACTTTACCACCTGATCCGCCGCCACCATTATAGCCACCTGGTGAAGTTCTACCAGCTGCAGGATGAATAGGCATTGATCCAACATAAATATAAATTTTTTGTCCTTTTTCTAGAGAAATTTCACCTGTTGAATATCCACCATATCCACCAGTTCCATAACTACTTGAATATCCACCTTGAGCACCCCAAACTTCTAGTTTATAAACTCCATCTGTTGGCGCTTCAAAAATATAAGGATCATCATCTTGGTTATCCTTATATGGATATGATTGAGATAGCATGCTAGGATCAAGTACATCATCAATTGTAGTAAAGTTAAGTACTATTTTATCAGGAATCTCCTCAAAACCTTGTAAACTAATTGACCATTTATTGTTATCACATTGTATAGTTGATTGTTTATCAGTATTTTCAAAAGATAATTTTTCATCGTCTTTATAAGCCTTCATGCTTGCTTTATAATTGCATGTACTTGGTAAATGATCTACTTTTACGCCATTAATCCAACTTTCAACATTTAATTTACTTAATTTTAAAGGACCATTTCCAATTTGATTGGTTAATTCTAGTACATTCCATACATAACCTGCTTGTAAATTAAGTTTTATATAAACGTTTTCAGTATTTATATTTTGGGTATATATTTTAATTTCCATTTGATTAGAAGCACCTGGATAAATTGTTCCATGAATTTTAGGATTTAAAGTACAGTCATTTTGAACAATTAATTTTTCTTTAATGTCAGCACTGACATTGATAATATTATCACAATTTTCATTATCACATATCTCATATGTTATTTCATACTTAGTGGGAAGATTATTTAAATTAGTTAATACAATAACAAATTCTTCAATAGCACCTGCCTTTAAACGTAGTATACGATCATCTGAAGTACCATTATTTGTAGTCATATTAAATTTTAAATTATTAACAACAATATTGGCAACTAGATTATTATTTAGCGATGTAAAAAACGCCAAGGAATATCCAATTGTTACAATAAAAGTGAATAAAATAATTACAATCGTAAAAATCTTAGTTTTTTTATTTTTATTAATTAAATTATATAAATCATTAATTTTTTGTTTCAAATTTGTTAGTCACCTCAAATTCTAATTAATTACTTGCTTTATCTACTAATCTTAAAAAGGTAATTCTTGCGTGGCCATTGCCGGCTTTAGCACATTTGCTAATTGCTTCCTCAGAATATCCGTTTGGACAATTTTTCTTATCTGCTAATTCATTTTCACCAACTGTATTTATTGTGTAGGTACTTTCATCTGTAGATTCTATACAATTATAGCAATACATATATTTACTTGTTAAATCAGTGTTGCCAATATACCCAGATCCACCAGAACCAGTTGATTGACTTCCATGACGACCTGGATAAAAGCCACCACCGCCGCCACCACCTGTAAATTTTGATAATTCTTGTGGAGATGCAATTCCAAATGTTCTTCCTGATGGACCAGTTTGGTTTCCACCAGAATAAATATTACTATATTTTGAATTAATGGTAATATTTTTTACACCTTCAATGCCACCACCGGAACCGCCAGCACATTTTCCATCACCCATATTGCAGTTGCAACCTCCGCCGCCTCCACCACTTACAATTATAATATCATCTATATTTTCATTTAAGTCTTTAAGTAATCCGGTTCTTCTAGCAATATGAGTGGCTCCGCCGCCTCCGCCACAAGTAGTGTTTGAATTACCAGAATATCCACCACCATTGTAGCCACCAACAGACCAGTTATTTGTATAAGATGGCGTATTGCCAATATATATATACAAATTATCACCTTTATTAAGGGTAATTTCTCCAACTGAATATCCGCCAAATCCGCCTTTTGTTCCAAGACCTTGAGCACCCCAAGTTTCTAATTTGTAATAGGCATCAACTGGAGCAGTAAAAATGCTATAAGGTTCTTTCCAATAATGTGCTGATGCTATATAATCATAATCATATGTATATGCATCTTGTGGTAAATCAGTTGATTTAAAATTAATTGTTATAGTAGCTGGAAGTTCAGTTAAATCACTAAAATCAATTGACCATCTATTAGTCAAATAATCACAAGTTAAATTTACTTTATCATTGCTTACAGTTGTAGAATATGAACAACTATTAGGAAGTACTGATACTTCAATTCCATCAACATAGCTTATTATTTCAATACCATTTAAATTTAAACTATTGTTATCATAGGTTATATTAGATTGATATTTATTTTTATACACTGAAAAACAAGTTAAGGAAACTCCAATTAACAAAGTAAAAATTAATGTTATAACATACTTATTCTTTAATATCTTCATTATTATCAATCCTATTCTTAAAAAATTATAACTTAGTATTTCAGTTATTGTCAAGCGTACAATTATATGCTTTTTAACTTTTCTATTGCTTCATCAAATGTACTAACATTAATTATTGTTATTTTATAATTATATTTTTCTACTAATTCTTTTACTTCATCATAATTATCATTTGGACAAATAAATATGTCGGCTTTTTCCTTAATAGCTGATGCAAGTTTATAGTTTATACCACCTATTTCACCAACATTACCTTCTTTATCAATTGTCCCAGTTCCTACTATTTTTCTTCCTTTAGTTAAATCTTCTTTTGTTAAGGCATTATATATTGATAAAGACATAATTAATCCACCAGATGGACCTGATTCACTGTTTTTTTGACTTATTTTTAAATTATAATTACTACTAATATCTAAAACAGATATAACTGATATACCAACATATTTTTCATTATCTTTTTCATAAATAGTAGTTTCAGTTTCTAATATTTTATTATTTCTTTTATATTTAATTTTAACTTTTTCATTTATATTTTTAGTTTTAATATATTCTTTAAATGAATTTAAATCTTTAAATTCAATGTTATCATAAGAAATTATTTCATCACCTATCTTTAAGTTACTATCATTTTGCTCTGTTAAATAATAAACAATATAATTTTCTTTATCAATATTATATTTTACATTTGCTTTATTAAACGCTACATATTTAGCGTTACTCATTGCTTCTTGATAATCAAGTTTATCTTGCATGCTTGCATCTTCTAATGTTTCATTATCTGGCAACATATCACTATTTTTAACAAGTTCCCAATTTGGCATAATTTTAGAAATTAAATAAATTGGTGCTTTACCTTTCATTGCTGATACATAAGCCATATTAAAAGAACCATTAGTTTCATTTAAATTATCTCCTGTTATTCTTGTATCAACATTAACAATTCCACCTGGTTTATATATTGTATAACCGGTGTCATAAAAACAAAATACTACGAATATGATTAAAAAGATTAATTCATAGAGATTTATTCCAATATACTTATTATAAAATTTTTTTATCTTATCTAATTTTTTCATAATTAAATTATATCACTATTAAGGAGAAAATATGAAGAATATTTTTAAAATTTTATTTGTATTATTATCAGTATTTTTATCATTTACAAATGGAGAAATTCTTATTTATAGTACATTACAATCTTTTGAACTATTTAATAAAGCAATATTTCCTAGTATTTTTCCAATAATGATATTAAGTGATTTTATCTTAAGTACTAAACTTATTAATGTTTTAAGTAATTCATTAGGAGTCTTATTTTCTAAAATATTTAAAGTAAATAAATGTTCAATATATCCTTTTATTATGTCATGTTTAAGTGGAACTCCAAGTAACGCAAAATATATTAATGATTTGTTAGAAAATAAATCTATCAGTGTTAAAGAGGCAGAAAAATTATTATCTATGTGTATGTTATATAATCCATTATTAATAATATCTTTAACTAAATATTTGAAGTTTAAGGATTCAGTCTTAATAATTGTTATTAATATTATTATTAATTTAATTATAGGACTAATAAATCGTAATTATAAAATTGAAATAAAAAATGAAGTTATTAAAAATAAAAAGTTTAGTTTAGTTAATTCAATAAATAATAGTATTAATACTTTGTTATCGATATTAGGAATTGTTGTTCTTTTTAATATTATAAATAATTTGCTTCCAATTAAGCATCCATTAATAACAGGTTTATTTGAAATAACAAATGGTTTAAATTTAGTAGGAAATACTAATACCTCATATAAAAATAAAATTATTTATACTGGAATACTTCTTAGTTTTGGAGGATTGTCTATTATTACGCAAATAAAAAGCATCTTCAAAAATGAAAATACTTTTAACTATACTTTATTTTATAAATCTAGAATTATTCATTTAATATTATTTGTTATATCATTATTCATTATCTTCTAAATAAATTAAATGAGGATTTGTTTTTGTACCACCTCTTCTTAGTATTTTAGTATCGGCTTTTAAATATAAACTTGGATAAACATATAATGATCTGTTTTTTGATTCTTTCTGATTTATTTTCTTATTACTTTGATCTATATATAGTACATTTTTAGCATTATTTTTGTTACTATAATGAGTTATTGTCCAATAGTTAATTTTGTTACTATTATTATATTTTTTAAAAAGCCAATTTTGGTCATAACATTTATTATCACTTAATTTCGAGTCCAAACAATTTGAAGCAGTTGAAGCATAACCATAATCACTAGGATAAATCAATCCGATTTTTCCTTCCCATGTTTCTGGATTATTTTTAGTACCGGTAAATCCTTCTATATTACGTTCAATTTTATATGAAGTTTTGTAATCGATTCCAACTCCGGTTATTCCACCTAGTTTCCATACAACATTTGCAATTAATAATTTATTTTCTTTTTGAAGGGAGCTATAATATTTACCGGTTGTGTCGTTTAAATATTTTTGTAAACTTGATTTAAGCCAATTATTTTCATTATCAAAATCCCATGCATTACTAGAAAATGGCTCATCTCTAACTATTTTTACTAATTGTTGGTCTTTCTCATTTCCATTATCATCAACTGTTGTAACAGTAAATACTCCTATTATTCTCCACAACTCGTCACTATTACTAAATTCAATATAATTATTAGGATTTAGTCCAACATATCTTATATTTTTATCATCTGTTGTATCAGTTACTAGTCCAATATCATCAGCATATGGATTAGAATCTGAATGATTTTTTGCTATAATATCTATTAAATATGTAGCAAGTTCAATTGGCCTTTCTGCTATACTAATATTTAAAATAACATCTTCATCTGGCATAGTAAACAATACTGTATTTGTTTCATTAGATTTAAGTGCTGTATCATTTAATCCTATACATTTATCACAAGAAACACTTTTAATTTCATATAAATAATCATTAAATTCTAATTCAATATGTATTTTTTTTTCTTCTGATTCGTTTTTTTCACCTGTTTGTCTAATTAATTCTAGTTCTTTATTTTTTAAATAGCCATCTTCATTAATAATAGTTATTTTATGAGAAACACTTACAGCATAATTAATATTTAAATCACTTTTTATATTATCATTTTGAATTTCCATTGTAATTTTTAAACTATACCCTTTTCCTTGATTTTCATCGTAATTTACAAGTTCTATAGCAAAGTCATTTTTAGGAGGAATTGATATTTCTCTAACTGTTTGAGTTTCAATTACATTACCTTTTCCTCTTTTATATGCTAAAAAATGTTTGTCATCATTAGTATAATACAAAATATATCCTTCATTATTCTTTACTTTTGAATCATCATAAGTTATTTTAAGACATTTTATATTTGTTGCTGTATTTGGAATTATATTATTTCTTGTATTTTCAATATTAGTTAATTCACATTTTGTTGGTTTTTCTGGTAAATTAGTATTTTCATCTTTATCTAATCCAAAAGATTCTAAATCTTTTTCTACTTCTCTTGTAATAATTGTTGTTGTTATTAAAACGTCAGTTTTTTCATTTTGCCTATCATTTGCATTTTTAATTGTCATAATTATTTGAAATAAGAAAACCATTACAATTGAAATTAATCCAATGCTTACTATTATTTCGACTAGTGTTAATCCTTTTTTATTCATAGTTTATATCCTCCTAAATGCTTGATTTTCTTTATTTATATTAGTTTCAATTGCTATTCTTTCATTAACAAACATTAATAATAAAACATTCATTAAAAACGATCCACCATAAGATAAAAATGGTACAGGAACACCCGTAAGTGGTATTAATGCCAGAATTCCCAGTAAATTAATAGCTAAATGTATCGTTATATAACAATATGTTCCATACGCTATTATTGTTCCTCTAATCGTAGATGCTTCTTTCGATATTTTAAGTAATCTAAATAACAATAAAATATACATTAAAAATACAACTCCGGCTCCCAACACACCTATCTCTTCAACAATTATTGGAAATATAAAATCTGTATGTGCTTCCGGTAAATATAAATATTTTTGGGTAGAATTTCCTAATCCCTTGCCAAACAATCCTCCATTAGAAATGGCAATAAATCCATTACATACTTGATAACCAGTTTTTTCAGTATATCTAGTACAAGGATTTTTAAAATTTAAACGATCTATTTGTTCTTCGGTTAAAAGATTACCTGATAATGCAACAAAAAGTACTAATAAAAAACATAATACTATTCCAGACTTCTTAAGTAAATTATATACTTTAGATTTAATAGGCATAAAAATAACCAATAATCCAAGTATTCCTGCAACGATTATAGCAGTACCTAAATCTGGTTGAATAGCAACTAAACCAACTCCAATTACTCCAAGTGCAATAGGTATGTATATTTTATTAGAATTAAATTCTTTCTTTAATATTATTTTTTCATAAAAAATCCCAAAATAAAGTATTAAAGCAGTCTTTAAAAACTCACTTGGTTGAATAGTAATAGGTCCAATTTTAAACCATGATTTAGCACCATTTATAATGGAACCATAAGTAAATATTAATGCAAGCACTATTAAAATTATATAAAAATAAGCCTTAGATAAATATTTATATTTACTAGTAGGTATTCTAATAATAAAGAATAGGCCAATGATCCACATAGCAATTGAAATAAAAGCTTGTTTTTTAAAAAAATAAGCAGATTCTACTTTATAATATAAAACAGCGGAAATTGAAGATGCACTAAAAACCATTACTAATCCAAAGATAGTAAAGATTAAAAGTAAAAGTAAAAGTTTTTTATCTAATTTATTAAACAACTTTTTCATCTAGCACCTACTATAATAATAGTATCACAAAAAAACTTGTAAATAAATACAAGTTAATTTAATTTATATATAAATTTACGACTAAAATTAATCTAACTTTACACTAACTAACTTAGATACACCTGACTCTTGCATTGTTATTCCATATAAACATGATGCATATTCCATGGTTCTCTTTTTATGAGTAATAACAATAAATTGTGTTTTATTATTATATTCTTTTAAATAATTACCAAATATATCTACGTTTGCTTCATCTAAAGCTGCCTCTGCTTCATCTAAAATGCAAAATGGAACAGTTCTAATATTTAAAGTTGCAAATAAGAGGGCAAGTGCTGTCATTGATGCTTCTCCACCTGATAATGTCTTTAAACTCTTAATTTCTTTTCCTGGAGGGCAAGCTTTAATTTCTAATCCACTAGTTAAGATATTATTTTCATCTAATAATACAAGTCTACCTTCTCCGCCTCTAAATAACTTTTTAAACACTTTACAGAACTCATTATTTAAAGCATTAAAAGTAGTAGTTAATCTATCTTTCATAGTTCCATCTAATTCATTAATAATTTCTAACAAATCATTAATAGAACCAATTAAATCATCTTTTTGTTTAGTTAAAAAAACATATCTTGTATTAATACGATCAAATTCACTAATAGATCCAGTATTAACTTCACCTAAAGCCTTAATATCTCTCTTTAAATTATTAACTTTAATTCTAGCATCAGTTATATTCATGTCTAAATTATATTCTTTAGCTTTATCATAAGTCATACCATATTCTTCACTTAATCTAATTAAATAATTATCTAATTTATTTTCTTCTTTACTAATAGTTACTTCTAAAGTGCGAATTTCATTCATGATCTTGTTATATTCACTATTTTGCTTTCGACTTTCAAGTTCTAATTCATTAACTTCACTTTGTAAATCATTTTTATTTAATTTAAGTTCATTAATATTTAGTTCTAACTTTTCTTTTTCGCCATTAACTTTATAGTATTCATTTAATATTTCTTGTAACTTACTAGATATGTCATTATTAAGTAGTCCCTCGTTACCATTAATCTCATTATTAACACTTATTAAATTATTATTAAGTGACTCTAATTCATTATTTTTTCTTAATAAATAATCTTTAGCACTATTAAGTTCATTATTAGCATCAAATACTTTTCTCTCTAAAATAGTTACATCTTTATCATGAGCATTTATTTCTTCTTCTTTTAATTTTATTTCATTAATTTTAGAATTTAATAATTTAATCTTATTTTCAAGTTCAAACTTTTGACTCATCATACTTGTAACTGATTTATTAGTTCCACCTGTAATTGAACCACCTGCATTAATAATATCTCCATCTAGAGTAACAATCTTATACATATGATTAATTATTTTAGCAACATTAGTAGCGTTTGTTAAATTATCAACTACAATCACATTACCTAAAGCATTTAAAACAACATTACGATACTTAGGATCAAACTTACATAAATTAGATGCAATCCCTATAAAACAAGGAACAACTTCTAATTTCTTTAAAGATATGTCATCTATTTTTTTAGCTCTAATAACATTTAAAGGATAAAATGTTGCTCTTCCTAAATTATTTTGTCTTAAATAGTAAACTGCTTCTTTAGCACTTACCTCATTATCTGTAACAATAACATTAGCAGTAAAACCAAGAGCTATATCTATCGCTAAAGAATATTTTTCTTCAGTATCAATTAACTTACCAAGTATATCATGTATTCCCTTTAAACGATGATTATTTAAAATACTTTTAACTGCATAAGGAAGTTTACTATCATTTAAAGTACTATTTTCTAATATTTCAATTTGGCTCTTTAAATACATTTCATCTTTATTTAACTTACCTAAATCACTAAGTAATAAATTCTTTTTAATATTTTCATTCTTATATTCCGTAACTAATTCATTATATTTTTTATCTAACAAACTCAAATTATTCCTTTTAAGTTCTATTTCTTCTTTTATTGCTTCTAAATCATTAGTTATTTTTAATTTAGTCTCCTTTAAATTTATAATATTAGCTTGCAACTTAGCATCATCTACTTCATATTTTTCTCTTTCAATCATTATTTGTTTTTCACTTGCCAAGTTGGATAATTTTTTTGTTATCTTAAATAATTCATCACTTTTCTTACTTATTTCTTCTTCTAGTTTTAACATCTTCACTTTAAGTGAATCTATTTTTGCGCCATCAACTAAATTATTATTCTCATTTATCATTAAATCATTAGATAATTTATCTAACTCTTCTTTATGCTTCTTATAAGAATCATTTATATCATTAATATCTATAGCAAGAAGTGCGATTTCAGTACTTTCTAAATCTTTTTTATAATCTAAATATTTATGAGCAGTCTCTGCCTGTTCTCTTAAAGGCTCTAAATTAACACTTAATTCATCAATAATTAAATTAATCTTTTCAATATTATCATTAGTTTTATCCAATTTCCTTAAGGCATCTTCTTTTCTTTTTTTATACATTAAAACGCTTGCTGCTTCTTCTAAAATAACTCTTTTATCCTCAGGCTTCCCATCAATAATTTCTCCTATTTTACCTTGGGAAATAATTGATAATGAATTAACATTAGTTCCTGAATCTAAAAATAAATTAGTTATATCTTTTAATCTACACGTAGAATTATTTATGTAATACTCATTTTCTCCTGTAGAATATACAACTCTTTTTATCTCTATTTCGGTTAAATCACTTTTTAAATAATGATCTGAATTATCAAATGTAAGAGATACCCATGCTCTAGTTAGTGGACTTCTTGACTTACTTCCATTAAAAATAAAATCAGAAGAATTATTTCCTCTAATATCTTTAAGTGATTGTTCTCCAAGTACCCATTTAATTGCATCTACTATATTACTTTTTCCTGATCCATTAGGTCCAACTATTGCTGTTATCCCATCTTTTATATCGATAGTTACCTTATCAGCAAAGGATTTAAATCCATGAATACTTATTCTTAATAATTTCATTTATTTCCACCACTACTTTTCTTGATTGCATCACGCGCTGCATTTTGTTCTGCTTCCTTTTTACTTTTACCTGTTCCTTTACCATAAAGCATTCCATCTACTCTAGCTTCTACTTCAAATGTTTTATCATGAGATGGACCATATTCATTTATAACAGTATATTCAACACTTTTTTGATTAGTTTGAACTAACTCTTGTAAATAAGATTTATAATCACTTAAATATACGTTATTTTCTTCAATTTTAGGTATAATTATATCATAAATAAACTCTTTAGCTTTAGATAACCCATTATTTAAATAAATACTAGCAATAACTGCTTCAAAAACATCAGCCACAATTGTTGCATTCACCTCGTTGTGCATGCCATTACCAACTTTAATATACTCAGCTAAATTAATATCTTTAGCGTAAGCATCTAAGGCTTCCTCACAAACATACATAGATCTTTTCTTACTCATTTTTCCTTCAGCAAGCTTAGTATTCTTAAAAAAATAATCAGATATTATAAGTTCTAATACTGCATCTCCTAAGTATTCTAACCTCTCATAAGATTCGACATTATGTTCATTAGCATAACTAGTATGAGTTAGTGCTGTTTGCAAATACTTATTATCCATTGTTAATCCATATTTTGTTAAATTCATAAGTTTATCACCTTTATCCTGTAAACATTATAAACTATATTTAATTTATTTTCTAGATTTATAATAGAAAAAACTAATATTAAAGATCAATACTAGTTTTTTTGTTTTCTTATATTATAATCACCATTAAGTTCTTTTTGTTCATTCATATTTAAAGTATCATTTAAATAATTTGCAAATAAATTATTAAGTTCACTCGTACTAAATTTATAAGGAAGTTTATTTTCATCATATAAATCATAATATCTTAATATATCTAATAATGAAGTGATTTTAGCAAATCTGTTATCATTTTTACTAAATAGATAATAACGATTATTATCTACTGTTAAATAAACATCTATTTCGTTAGTTTCATTATTTTCAGTACCTGAAATAAATATATCATTAAGCAAAATTTCATTACCATTATTATCTAATATCGCAGTTGGTCTTTGCCTACAAATTATTTTATCATTCGATTCATTATAATGAATATAATTTTTATTTTTGATACCTAATTGTTCATCATCTAATGCAAATTTTTTTAAATAATTTTTATTAAATAAATCATTTAATTCAAGAGTGTTTTTATATTTCTCAATTTTTACATAATCACTAAGTCTTATTGGAACTTCAACCGCTGGATTACCTTCTTGATACAATACTTTACCATCTTTTTTTGATATTAACTTAAATGAATTTGTTCCATCTTCATTAACTCCAATATTTAAAGTATAATAGCCAGCATAATCATGAGCAACAGCATTACCATTTAATGTAATATCAACCATTCTATAATCATAAAATTGAACGTCACATTCTTTTTCAAAAAATTCATCATTATACCAATTTAAATCATCTTTAGGATTGGTTAATAAATAATAGTTAAAAATAGATTGAATATTTCCGATCTTTACTGATAGTTCAATATCATTAACATCTAATAAATTAATTTTACCATCTTTATCTAGAACTGCAACTCTTGTTTTTTGATTGTAAACACGATCTTTTTTGGGAACATCTACACTTAGATAAGCAGAACCATTTGATGTTACTACATATCCAGCAATATTTAAATTTTGATATTTTTGTGATTTACTTAAAAATTCTTGAACACTTTTGATATTTTCTTTAGGTATCCCATTAGTTAGCAAAAAGTTATTATATTTTTCTAATAATTCACAAAATGTTTTATTATAAGTTACATCATTTTCCATTAAAAATAGCTTTAATGGATTATACTTATTGTCATTAAATATACTATCATTAATGTTTAAATGATTAAGAAATTCATCAAATAATTCTACCGAATTTTTATTAGATTTGTAATTATTTATTAAATCATATATCTCATCTTTATCAAGAATATCTTGGTTATATCCAAGCTGTTTTAATAAATTATTATATTGCTTAATATAATTTGTTGCTACATCAGAATAATTATCAACATCTATTAATTGCAAAAAGTTAATTAAGGGTTCATAAACATTTTTATATGAATCAATGTTATAAGTGCATAAATCAAATAAACAATCTAAAAATTCAGGAGACTCTTCTATTTTAATATTTTCACCAGTACTATTTTGAGTTTGACACATTGTATCGGAAAAATAAAATATGTAAGTTATATCTACTTCAGGATATTTGCTTTTAAGTAAATTATAAAGTTTGTTTATTCCTTCTTGTTCATAGTCATAATAACTGTAATCAACTAGCGTAAGTAAATAGTCTAATATTTTTTCTTCTCTTTGATAAGTGTGTGTGTATAATGTTTCATTGTTTGAATCCTGAGTAGGTAAAATCATTCCTTTAATTACTTTATTGGTCATTGCTTCATTAAAACTTTCGCCAATAGTTTCAGTACGAACATTACCAGATAAATTTATATGATGATACACATGTGATAGTTCGTGTAAAAGAGTTTCATCTGATTCAGCATATTCTTTTTTTATTTTAATATTATTAGAAAGAATATTATAACATCCCGCTAAGTGCTTATTAGTAACATTATCATCAAGTTCTTCAGACTTTAATGTTTTAATATTATCATAAAATATTCTATTATCCGTATTTGGATATTTATCCTTAATGTGTTTAGCTAACATAATAGCATGTTCTTTAACATAATCACTTAAATTAGGGTTATTATTAATAGCATCTATAAGTTCCTCTTCAGAAACACTACTAGTTCCGAGATAATTATCTAATGTTCTAGCATCATCAAAATAACTGTTATTATATTCAGGTGTAATTTCTAAATTTCCATTATTTATTCTAAGATTATAGGAAACATTAGACGTAATTGAACTAAGAGCAATCGCTCCAGTTAATATTATGGAAAATAATCCGGTTTTTTCTATAACATATTCTTTAAAAGTTACAGTTTTTGGGTTATGCATAGATAAACGATCTCCTACACTGTAATAACAAATAAATGGATCTCTTTCATTATACATTTTATGAAGTGCAATAAAATCATCGATATTTGGATATCTATATTTACCATCTTCTGATGATTCTAAAAATGTCTTTCTACCATATTTATCAATAAATATTGTAAAAATTTTATTATTATAATGAATATTAAATAATTTTTTATAGGTGTTCTTTAGATTTATTTCGTCCATATAGTTTTCTCCCTCTATTATCTTAAATTAAAGATATCATAATTTTAAAGATTTAGATAATAATTTAATTATATTTTTACATTAATTTACAATATACGTACATTTATTCTCTATTAAGTTTTTATTTTTTTTATTATAATTATCTTATGAAAAAATTATTAATTTATTTAATAGAGTCATATCAAAAGATTCCATTTAGGTGTCACAATAATTGTAGGTTTATTCCTACTTGTTCAGAGTACACTAAAGAAGCAATTGAAACTTATGGTGCATTAAAAGGAAGTATTATGGGATTTAAGCGAATATTAAGGTGCCATCCTTTTGGAAAATTCGGATATGACCCGGTAAAGGAGAAAAAATGAAAAAATTAAAATTAATACTTATTATATTAGTAATAGGGGTAAGTTCTTTTGGTTGTATTAAAAGAGACAAGTATGATAATATAAATATTAATGTTACATCATATCCAATAGAATATATTACAAATTATTTATATGGTGAATATTCTAAAATTAATATGATTTATCCATCAGGAGTTGATGTTAATAATTATGAACTATCGCCAAAACAAATTAAAGATTATGCAAATGCAGATATGTTTATTTATAATGGATTGTCTAAAGAAAAAAATATTGCTGCTGAATTGCTTAACAAAAATAAGAATTTAGATATCATTGATGTGTCTAAAGGATTAGAAATTGAAAATGATGCTACAGAATTATGGCTTAGTCCTACAAACTTCTTAATGATTACTTCTAATATTAAAAATACTTTAAAGGAATATGTTTCTAATCAAAAGATGATCGATAAAATTGATAATAATTATGATAGTTTAAAGGTTAAGATATCGGAAATTGATGTAGAACTTAAAACTATTGCTGAAAATGCAAGCAATACCACCTTAATTGTAGGAAATAATACTTTTAACTTTTTAAAAAATTATGGGTTTAATATTATATCTATTGTGGACAAAGAAAATTCAAATACAAATATGAGTCAGGCTAAAAAATTAATTCAAAACAAAACCGTTAGTAATGTATTTATATTAGCTGGAGATGAAGAAACAGATAATATTAAAGAATTAGTTAAAGCTGGAGCTATTATCGTAGAGATACCTAATTTATATACAATCAATGAAGAGCAAAGAAAAAATAATCAAGATTATATATATTTTATAAAAAATATGGTAGAAAATATAAAAACCGAAGTATATTAAATTGACATTGACTAAATTTTATAGTAAAATTTATTTGTTGGCACGGAGTAGTACTCAAGAGGCTGAAGAGGCGCCCCTGCTAAGGGTGTAGGTCGGGTAACCGGCGCGAGAGTTCAAATCTCTCCTGCTCCGCCATTAAATTTAAATGAAATTTAGTTTTTTTATAAAAATTTAAATTTTAGACTAGATATTTTTAAATTTTATGTTATAATGAGTAGGTACTCAGTTTTAAATGCCCAGTTAGCTCAGTTGGTAGAGCAACTGACTCTTAATCAGTGGGTCTAGGGTTCGAATCCCTAACTGGGCACCATTTATTTTAACAAATGGGCTTGTAGCTCAGCTGGTTAGAGCGCACGCCTGATAAGCGTGAGGTCGATGGTTCAAGTCCATTCAGGCCCACCATTTGTTTATTTATTGGCCCGTTGGTGAAATGGTTAACACACATGCCTTTCACGCATGCATTTATGGGTTCGAACCCCGTACGGGTCACCAAATTTTGACCTAAAATCCCTTATTTAAAGGGATTTTTTATTATTTATTTTTCAAAAAGTATGGTAATTTTCCATATTAAATAAGATTCTCATGATACTATAAAAATGTAAAAAAAGAACAATATTACAATGCACAAATTTGTACATAATATAAATAAATATTCTCAAGAATTTGATCTTATATTATTTTCTCAACCAATAAAATTAATTTGTAATCAATAGGTTAAATGTTAAAAAAAATAATAATAAAAAAGAAATATTATTAGTTATTTTGTAACTTTAATATTTCTTTCTTTGATAATCCAGAATATTTAGAAATCAATTCAATCTTTAATCCGTCATTTAGCATCTTTTTAGCGATTGCCATTGAATTTTCTATGACACCATTATCATATCCACTATCAAACCCATTATCATATCCATCTTCGAATCCTTCTTCTTTGGCAAACTTAAGATCTGTTTTCCTTATACTCTCGTCCATTGCTTCTTTATCATAATATATTAAGTTTGATGTATCTTCTGAATATTCCCTCATAAGTCTCGCAACCTCCTTCAAATCCTTGCTTTCACCTGCTAGTACTTCAGTATATTTTATACTTCTTGATGTTAAGATTTTCATAAATCTCATATTCCAATTACTTATATTCTCATTATACGGATTATCATAAACTTTATCAAGTCCTATATGTACTACAACAGGTATTTCTGGTAAGATATTATTATTTAAATTATTTCTTGATGTATATATATTTATTATCCCTCCCATAAACTTTTCTGAATATAAATCAAAGTTTACTTGTGATAACTTAACACTTTTTAATACTTTTCCAGTTTTTTGTTTACTTAATATAAACCTAAACATATAATTTGTATTCTTAATTAAGATACTCTTGCCTTTTGAAGTATTAGCTTCCACATTAATATATTCATCTGGTAAGATATTAACTAACAAATCTACCGTCATCTTTTTATCATTAAATCTTAAATCAGGCATTGAAGTATCTACAAAATAAGCCGATTCAATTAAATTTTCATCGATGTTACATACACCAGCTAAAAACTTAATAATAACTTTAGGATAAACATGACAAATATACCTAAAGGCTCTATCTTCAATTAAAGGTATTTGAAAATCTTTATCCACTTTAATATTATCTTCAATAACTTTAAACTTAATACCATATATTGTTTTTTCTTTAATCAATTCACACATTTAAAACACTTCCTTTTCTTTTAACTAGATTATAGAAATAACAATAAAATTTGAGCTAAATACTTTAATATAATTCTTAAACTAAACATAACTTTTCTCCTTCCATTTATATTTTTAGTACGTACTTATGAAACACCTTTAATTGGCGCTTCTATATATATATATTTAGTCCAAGAGTACTCAATTTACTTTTTTATTTTTTCAGATTGTACACTTACTTGACACTATTAGGGCTTATTAAAAATTGGAGAAAATAAAAAAGCAACAATTTCATTTAGATATCTTTGTTACTTTTAATTTAATTACATCTTTAATTTCTTTATTTTTATTATCAGTTGCTTTAATTATAAAATATAAGTTGTTTTCTAATCCTTCTATTTTGTCCTCAGTAAAATAATAATTACCATTAGCTGGTTCAACAACTCTAAAATTATCTATTCCAGTAATAATTGCTTTAAGTGATAAACCTTCTTCATCATCTCCCGCCTTAGTTGCAAGGGGTAAATATTCTTCACCGCTTAAAACATAATAACCGATATCATAACTTACAATTGTTTTGTCTTTTTCTTTATATTCTATATTAGAACCTTGAAACAAGTTCATATTATAATTTAAACTAATAACTCCACTGTTTATTTCTACATAATCACTACTTCCTGAAAAAATATAAGTTTTATATGTAGATGCAATTTTATTATTATAAATTAATAAAAATATTATGAATAAGATTAAAACAATTATTATTATTTTATAAGAATTAAAGATTTTATTTATTTTATTTTTCATATCAACCTAATTCAATAGTCAGTTCACTATTTGAATCAATTATGCTCCCTTCTGGTAAACTAGTACTAAGTACTTTTCCATATCCGTTTATATTATACTTGATGTTTAAAAGTTTAGCAAATGTTTCAATCTCATTATGCGTCCACCCAATTACGTTAGGAAAAACTATATTATTACCATTGGTTATTAGAAATACTTTGCTACCTGCTAGGACATAAGAATCTTTATTAGGATATTGTTTAACAATAAATTCTCCGTCACCTATAACGATTGGACATAAACCAAGAGATTCTAATTTTTTAACAATTTCTTCTTTAGTCATATTAACGTATGATGCAATATTTATTACTTTACTTTCATCAACATTGGAATCTTTGTCTGATAGATTTTTATAAGTTACAACTGATTCAACCATTTTCTTAATAATATTTCCTAAACTACTTGATGCACCTTGAAATCTTTTAACAGAAACATAGATAATGTATTTAGGATCATCTTTAGGAAATAAACCAGCAAATGACCTAATAGTGTTATATTGACCAGTTACATATTTCCCATTTTGAGTGTAATTGGCTGTTCCGGTTTTTCCAATTAAAGTTAATTTGTCAGTATGATAACGATATCCTGTAACAGCAGTATCTTTTGAATTAACTGTTTCGTCCATTAAATCCATCATTTTTTTGACGGTAGACTCAGAGACAACTTTGGTAAGTTCAGTTCTTTTGCCTTCATAAACAATATTTCCTTCATTATCAACAATCTTACTAATAATATATGGTTTTAAAATAGTTCCATCATTGCTTAAACTGGTTAAAGCCTGTATATTTTGAATAGGTGTAGTTGTAATTCCTTGGCCATAAGAGGCTGATGCAAGCTCTGATTCATAATTAAATTTAATTTTACCATCATATTCATTAGATAATTCAACACCTGTTTTAGAACCAAAACCAAATTTTTTGTAATAATCTAACAATTTTTCTTTACCTAATTTTTGAGATAAAAGAACGGCTGCTACGTTTGATGAATAAGTAAAACCTACATCATAAGTTATCTTGCCCCATCCTTCTTTATTCCAATCACTTATGTTATAATCTGATACTTGAATAGATCCTGATTGATATAATTCATCGCCTTTATATATTCCTTCTTCAATTGCTGCCATAAATGAATATATTTTCATAGTTGAACCGGGTTCATAGGTATAGCTAACCAAAGGATTATTGTAATCAGTTATATTAAGAATATTTGGATTAAAACTAGGACTTGATGCGGATCCAACAATTGCACCAGTCTTAGCGTCAGCAATAGTTAATGTTGTCCAATCAATATTAAAGTTTTCAATTTCGGATATAGCATTTTCTAAATATAATTGAATGTTAGAATCTAGAGTTAAATAGATGTCATATCCATTTTTAGCTTCTTCAGTTATTTCTGGGGTGTTGGCTATTTTATAACCATAGGCATCTTTTTGATATATTGTCTTACCATTAGTTCCTGTTAATTCATTATTATATTTTCCTTCAATTCCAAGTTCTCCAATAATAGATCCTTCATCATTTTTCTTAGCATATCCAACAATATAAGAAGCAAAATCTCCATTTGGATATTCTCTTTTAGTACTTTTAATAAAGTCTATTCCAGGTAAATCTAAGGCTTCTATTTCTTCTTTAACTAACTCTGTTATGTTTCTTCCACCCGGGCCTAACTCAACTTGATATACATTTTTGGTATTTAATAATTTTAAAATTTGTTTAGGTGTCATATTGATTAATGGGCTTAGTTTTTCAGCAGTTGTTTCTTTATCAACTACGTGTCTTGGATTTGATTCATCAGTAGTTCTTGATTCATCTAAATAAGCTATAACTGTATAACTTCTAACGTTAGTTGCTAACACCTCATTATTAACGTCATAAATAGTTCCACGAGA
>DJSP01000017.1:22946-29827 GCA_002438065.1 Caryophanales bacterium UBA6331
CCATCTACCTTAGGAGCAATGGCAACATATGTTAATTTAGCAAGAATTATGACAAACAAAAAAATAGTAGCTATCTTAGATATTTTAATAATACTAAAAGTTCTACTATTTCTTTTCACTTTTTCATCACCTATACTTATTTTACCACAATTATATTATCATTTTGATATGTTAATCCATATTCTTTAGCAATATCTTGAATATTTGATAAACTTGCAATTTCATTTATTTTCATGCTTATACTTTCATTCATTGTTTCTTGTTTTTCGATTTTGCTTTTCATTCTTTCTAATTCAATATTACTTTTAGATAAAACACTTTTAGAATATACAACTATAATAGGACTAGATACAATTAGCATTATTATAAACGCTGTTAATAAACGATCAATTACTCTTATTTTTACTTTCTTTCTAGTCTTTTTCATAATTATTATATCCTCTCTATTATTCTTAATTTAGCACTTTTGCTTCTGCTATTTTCATCTAATTCTTCATCACTTGGAAGAATTGGCTTTTTATTTATTAATTTAATAGTTGGTTTATATTCATCAGGAATTATTGGCAAACCTTTTACTAAATCATTAACTTCACTTTTTTCTTTAAATATCTTTTTAACTATACGATCTTCTAATGAATGAAAAGTTATTACACATAATCTTCCACCTGGCTTTAACATATCTATTGCATCATTTATGGAAGATGATAAAACATTTAACTCATCATTTACTTCAATACGAATAGCTTGAAATATTCTTCTTTCTGGATGTTTAGTTACAAAATATTTGTAAGGAACTCCTTGTTTAATTATTTCTACTAACTCTAATGTTGTATTAATCTCTTTATTTTTTCTTGCTTTAACTATTGCTGAAGCAATACTTTTGGAAAAATCTTCTTCTCCATATTTGTAAAAGATATTAGTTAGTTCTTCTTGCTTGTAGTTATTAACAACATATTTAGCAGTTAATGGATTACTTAAGTCCATACGCATGTCAAGATTTGCATCTTTCATGAATGAGAAACCACGATAGTCTTCATCAATTTGTGGACTTGATATTCCTAAATCATAAATTATTCCATCTACTTTAGAAATATTTTCTTCATATAATTTTTCTTTAATGTTTTTAAAATTAGAATAAATAATTTTATAATTAGAACTAATATTTTTTAAAACATTATTACTATATTTTATTGCTTCCTCATCTTGATCAAAGGCGAAAAGAAAACCCCTTTTCATTCGCTTTAAAATTTCACTTGAATCTCCTGCATAACCTAAGGTTGCATCAACATATATTCCATCTGGATTAATATTTAATCCATCTATAAGTTCTTTTTTTAGTACACTATAATGTTTCATATAAATTATCCTTAAATAAGTTTTCTGCTATTTCTGATAGGTTATCTTCATTAGATTCAAAGAAATTGTTCCATAATTCTTCACTCCATATTTCAAGGCGATCATTTGCTCCAATTACTACACATTCTTTAGTTAAAGAAGCATATTTAATTAGGGGTGAAGTGATGTTTATTCTTCCTTGACGGTCGAATTCACAAACTGAGGCACCAGATAAGAAAAAACGGGTAAATTTTCTAGCATCGCTATTAGTAAATGGAAGTTTTTTTAATTTTTCAACTATTTTGTTCCATTCTTCTTTAGAATAAACAAATAAGCATTTTTCAATTCCTCTGGTAATAACAAATTCACTACCAAGTTCATCCCTAAATTTAGCTGGTATTATTAACCTTCCTTTATCATCTATATTATGATGAAATTCCCCCATTAGCATAATCATTCACCACTTTCTTCCACTTTCTGCCACCTGCTACCATTATAATACTACAATAAAGAATTATTCGCAATAAGGTTTTCTTAAAAGAAAATAAAAAAATATGTCACTTGACATATTTTTGTGTAAAATAAATTTACCATCATACACACTATAACCAGATTTATTGCATTTGATACTATCATATATTTTATCATAGGTTAAGTAGATTTACTTATAGTGTCATAATATCTATATCTCAATAAACATTTTTAAAATTGTTTTATAATTTGATCTCATATCTATAAATATTATTGAACCACTTTCTATTTTGTTTACTAATATTTTTTGTAATAAGACATTAGTTAATTTTCCCTCCCAACTATTTCTAAACATACATTATTTTATATCATTTATACTGTTGCTATACAAATTTTCTCATAATTAATGACTATATATTTTGGCTCATTTCCGTTTTTCTTGCTTTTCTAGGTGTGACAAAATTTTCACTTTTTTGTGAATTTTCTGGCAAAAAGGTTTCGTCTAATTGTCCTTTATTATCCTTATTTACTATAAATTGACTATCATTTTGTTTTAAACACTCTAATATTCTATGTCTCATAAAATATGATGTTTTTAAACATACTTTTGTTTTTCAGCACATCTTCTTAATGAAAGACAATCAACAAAACATTCAGCATATGTTAACCATTTATCTTTACCTAATTTTGCATATTATTATACTTTCCTAATTTTACAATACTTGTTGAATTACATTTATGGTGACTATATATTTCGGGTTTTTCAAATTTAAATTCGTTATTTATTATTCTTTTTAAATACTCAAATAATTTTTCTTTTTCCTCTTTAATTAAAGTACTTATTTTTTCTTTTACTTCATTCATAAGTTATCATTTCCACATTTATTGTGCAACTTTTTCTTTTTTAAACAATATTGTCTAACATAGACATTTTCTAATGATAAAATTAAAGAATACAGAAATGAATATGATGAAATTTTAGAGATGGCTAAAGAAGAAAATAAAATCGTCATATTATAGATCAAGTTAAGGCAAAACCATTATATAATAATACAAACAAAATCATTTATATTTCATAGAAGATTTTAAAGTTTCATTTGATGCCAATTTAAGTGAAAGAGATTTAAGAATATTTAAAAATAAAACAAAAATATATAGTTGATTTAGAAACATGGATGTAGTGCAAGATTTTGTAAATGCTTTATCAGTCATAAAAACATCTATTAAAAGGTGATATTAATCCATATAATTCAATAAAAGATATATTTGAAAATAAAATCTTATTCGCAAGTTAAAAAGAGCAATTTTTATACAATTACTCTTCAATTTTGCGTGTTATATTCTGAATAATCACTTACATATTAAAACGCATTCTTTTCGATACATATTTATAAATATTATTTAACACCCTCCAGAAGTATCAGTAACACAACATCCAGAATGTTTAGACCCATCTGATCCTAGACAATCTTGTGAAGATGAGAACCATGCATATTTATTTTTATATTTTGTTTGGCAATATGTATCACTATATCCTGGACCCAAATATTTATTACACATTCCATGACCGCCTCCTGATGATGATGGCTTTGTAGTACAAGCTTGAGTATTGCATTCTATTCCTTCTTCGTTACATTCATGATCTGAATAATAAAAATCATTATAGTATACTGTTTTTGTGCCTCCTCCACATTTTTTTGAACAATTTCCAGTTTTAACGTATTCTTTGTACGTACAATATTTGTACCATTTTGCATAAAAGGTTAAATCTTCATATATATTTGAATAATTGCCTGAAGAGGAAGAGACGCCTTTTCCATTTTTGTCAGTATACCATCCTTCAAAAGCATACAAATTATCTTTAATTTCTGCCTCTTTTAAAATATCAGTAATATTTGTTCCAATTTTTAAATATCTTTCTATTTTAGCATGACTTGGAGTTTTGGAATCATAAGAATATATTAATGTTAATTTGTTTCTTATAACATAAATACTTTGATTAGACATAGAATTATATTCTTCGAAGTCATTTTTTACAAATACGGATATTTTTAATTTATTTTCTTTTGTTGCTAAAGAAAATAATTCTTCTATATTAATATCATAATCATTTAAATTTATTTCATTACTGTCCTCATTTATCCATGTGTTTTCTTTTAAAGTATCACTTGTTCCATTACAACTTGTTACACTTGGTGTATCATTCTCTCCCGTTGCTACTAAACAATATTTTAATTTTAATCCTTCTGCATCTCTTGCTTGCAAATTTAATATTGCGTTATTGGCATCAAAGGTAGGATCTTTTATATTTTCATTTTGATATTTTATACTAAATGTAACTATATTAGGTTTACTTGGTTTTACAGTTATTGTTCTTTCAGCTATCTTTTTATTTGTTGCTTCATTAACATTTGTACCATCAATTGTGTATTCATATCTTATTTTATATGTTCCAATTTTACTTGTATCTATTTTTGATTTCTTTGTTGTTGGATCATAGCATAAAGATCCATCTTCCATATAGGCTACTATTTCTTTATTCTCTAAACTTAATTTTCTAACCTGGCTACCTTCTTCGTTTTCGCTGTCATTTACTAGTTGCAATGTCGATCCATTTAATCCTTTATAACATAAATTTTCTTCATCTAAATTTTCTTCATCACTTTTATAAGGTATACTATAATTCATAGTATATAAATATATTTCATCTTTTTCGGTATATGGATATTCTACAATCATTTCATAATCTTCATTGTAATATATTCTAACTGAATCTTTTTGATTTATTTTTTCTTTAGTTTCTGGATTTGTTAAATTCTTATTTATGTATCCTTTATCAACTAACTCTTTTATTGTTACTACTTTATATGAATAATTACTATTTAATTTATTTATGATATCTACTGTATTATTAGCATACAATATGGCACTAGATTTTACTTTTTCTACATATTCATCATAGTTTTTTACTTCTTGGTTTTTAAATATTTTATTTAATGATATTCCTACTGCGACACCTATTAATGATAGAAGGGCTAGAGAGACTATTACCTCTACTAACGTAAATCCTTTTTTATTCATATATTCTATCTTCTCCTACTCTAATAAGAGTATAACAAATTTTATTTAAAATGAATACAAAAAAACGAATGAATTTCACTCGTTTTATTCCTCACTAAACTGAGAATTATAAAGTTCACTATAGAAGCCACCTTGTTTTAATAATTCTTCATGGTTACCACTTTCAATAATGTTACCATCTTTCATAACTAATATTAAATCTGCATTCTTAATAGTAGATAATCTATGAGCAATTATAAATGATGTTTTATTTTTCATTAATTTATCCATTGCTTTTTGAACTAATTCTTCAGTTCTAGTATCTACATTAGATGTTGCTTCATCTAAAATTATAAATGGTGTATCAGAAAGCATGGCTCTAGCAATTGTTAATAATTGTTTTTGTCCAATTGATATTTGTTCTTGATCATTAATAATTGTATCATATCCATCAGACAATGTTTTAACAAAATGATCAATTCCAACTATTTTACATACTTTTTTAATTTCATCATCAGTTATATTTTCTCTATTATATATTAAGTTTTCTTTAATTGTTCCATTAAATAACCAAGTATCTTGTAAAACCATAGTAAATAAGTCATGAATATTTTCTCTAGTTAATTCTTTAGTTGATACTCCATCAATTAAAATATCACCTTTATTTATTTCGTAAAATTTCATAAGTAAATTAACCATGGTTGTTTTACCAGCACCAGTTGGACCAACAATTGCAATTTTATCATGAGCTTTACATTTAGCGTTAAAGTTTTTAATTATTTCCTTACCTTCATCATAACTAAATGATACATTTCTAAATTCAATATTGCCTTTAACATCCTTTTTATCTAAATGTTTTGTAAATGATGATTCATCACTTAATTCTTTACTATCTAAAAATTCAAATACTCTTTCACTTGCTGATGCAGCGCCTTG
The DNA here is from genome assembly GCA_002438065.1 of Caryophanales bacterium UBA6331. Taxonomy (GTDB): domain Bacteria; phylum Bacillota_I; class Bacilli_A; order RF39; family UBA660; genus CAG-533. The sequence continues at coordinate 28,749 of DJSP01000017.1, forward strand.
GAGTGATGCAACAACTTGGCCTAACTGAGTAAGTGGTGATGTAAATAAACGGCAATATGAAATAAAGGCAATAATTGTACCAAACGTAATAATATTTTTACTTGTTAAAACAGCACCTAATACGCATACTGAAACATAACCTAAATTTCCAATAAATCCCATTAAAGGATGCATAAGTCCTGATAAGAATTCACTCTTCTTATTAGCAACATATACTTTTTCATTATATCTATCAAACTTTTTAGTTACTTCTTCTTCAGCGTTATAAGTTTTAATTACGTTTAATCCTGAATATACTTCTTCAATATGTCCATTTAAAGCACCTAATTCTTTTTGTCTTAAATCAAAATATTTTTGACTCTTTCCCATAATTCCAAACATTAAGGCGAATCCGATAATACTTGATAAAATAGCTGCCAAACTCATATACACATTAGTTTTAAACATCATAAACGTAATACCTATTAAAAGTACTGAAGCACTAACTAGTGTTGATAATGAATTATTAAATGATGATGCAATTGTATCTACATCATTCGTAGTTCTTGATAAGACATCTCCATATGAAGTTTTATCAAAATAACTTAAAGGTAATCTATTAATCTTAGCATCAATTTTACTTCTTAATTTATTTGCATATTTATTAGAAATATCTGTCATTATTAATGATTCAAAATAACTAAATAAACTACTTATTATATATAATGAACCAAGTAGTATTGCAATATGCTTAATATTATCCATATTCATTACTGGTTTAATAGCGTCTTTTACACTCTCAGGTAATTCTTCATATGCTTTATAAAGGCTTGCCTTCTCTTCTCTATTAACTTTTTCCATAATAGACATAAATACGATTTGATCTTCAGGACTAATTGTTATATCATTTACTTCAATATCTTCTAGTCTATTATCTTTAAGTTTTTCACTAGTTTTAGTTATAACCTCATTTAACGCACTAGTATTAATTGTTAAACCATTTCTAATTTCATCTGTTAAATCAGCCATTTTATTAGGACAAAATATTGTAAGTATTGTTGATGCAATAGCAAGAATTATTGATATAATTACTAATACTT
>DJSP01000028.1 GCA_002438065.1 Caryophanales bacterium UBA6331
ATTATATTATGATTTATCATTTACAATTCAAAGAGGTGAAAAAATTCTTATTGTTGGAGAAAATGGAATTGGTAAAACAACACTTTTAAGGTTAATTATGGGTACTTTAAAACCTTTGGGTGGAGAAATTAAAATTAATGATAAAACATTAATTGGATATTATGCTCAAGAACATGAAATTATTGATAATTCTAAAACCATTTTAGATAATTTTAATAATTATGGACTTGCTGATTATGAAGTTAGAAGATATTTAGGTAATTTCTTATTTTCAGGAGAGGATATTAATAAACTTGCTGGAGTTTTGTCGCCAGGGGAAAGAGCAAGAGTTGGACTTGCTAAAATAGCGCTTAGTGGGGCAAACACGTTATTACTTGATGAACCAACCAATCATTTAGATCCTATGACTCAATTAAAAATAGCTGATATCTTTAAAGATTATGAAGGAACAATGTTAGTGGTGTCTCATAATTTAGAGTTTGTTGATAGCTTAAATATCGATAGAATGTTACTTTTACCTAGTGGAGTAATTACATATTATGATAAAGAAATAGTAACATATTATGAAACATTAAATAACAATGAAGAAATTAAATAATTTAATTTTAAGATTAATAATGCTATACTTATAGTAGAGGTAGTGATTGATATGCGTCTTATTAAAATAGATAAAGATGAAAACATTAAATGTAATAAAGAAATAAAAAATTATTTAGATCCTGATTATATATATGTTCCAATAAAAGATGGAGCTAACATTTTAGTTAGAAATCATGATGAAATAAATCTAGATACCGTGTTATGGAAAAAAGATGGAATTACTTCTTTAAGCAGTGTTTCCGGTGAAATAGTAGGATTAAAAAATATGTATGTTAATGAAAATTTAACAAAATGCATTGTTGTTGAAAATAACTTTAGAGAAGATGGAGAACTTAAAAAATCCAAAAGAAAAATTGATAATATAACTAAAGAAGAATTTATAAATTTAATTAAAAAGTATACAAATATAAACGAAGACTTTAATTCTAATAATTTAATAGTATCAGCTATTGATTATGAAATATATGAAATGGTTTTAAGTAAATTAATAAATAGTTATGCTGATGATATTCTAGATACTATAGATGCGATTATTAAGATACTTAGTATTAAAAAATGTATTTTTGTTATAAAAGATAATGATTCTGACAATGTTGTATCACTTCTTAATTTAATAGGAACATATCCTAATATTCATTTAAAATTAATGCCTGATTTATATCCAGTTGGAAATAAGCAAATCTTATCTAAAGAACTAATGGGAAAAGAAAAAACAATATTTTTAGATGTAAGTGATGTCTTAAATATTTTAAATATCTTAAGAAAAGGTAAACCACTATGCTATAAATATGTTACATTTTCTGGTAATAAGATAAATAAAACAGTTGTTCTAAAGGTTAAACTAGGAACAAGTATTAAAGAGATAATTGATAATAACTTTAAAATATTAGATGATGATTATCACTTAGTAGTAAATGGATTATTATCAGGATATGAATTAAATAGTTTAGATACTGTTATTACGGAAGAAGTAAGAAGTGTTTTTATCACAAGTGCTATAACTGATAAAGAAACTAAATGTTTAAATTGTGGTTTGTGTGTTAAACACTGCCCAGTGGGAGCAAATCCAAGGACGGGTTATAAAATGGACAAATGTATTAAATGTGGTTTATGCCGGTATGTTTGTCCTGCTAATAGGAGGTAAATAATGAATAAATATATTGATTCTAAATTAACAATTAAAAAAATTAATATTATAAATTTATTAGCGATATTACCTTTATTAATTAGTGGATTTTATAAAAATGGTATTAAGTTATATACACTCGGACTAGTAAACATTTTTGGTCTATTTAAACCTTTAATTTTTGATATTTTAGGTTTAGTTATTGGAATGATTGTTCCCTTTATAGTTGATAATTTTATTAAACATAAAAAAAGAAAGATATTATCTTATCTTACTATGAGTAATTATCCCTATTATGGCCTTATTCTAGCTAGTATAATAAGTATTAATACACCAATATATATATTCTTATTAGTTATATTTATATGTTCCTTTTTAAGTTTAATTTTGAAAAAATCTAATGTAAATATTGTTTGTTTAATGGCATTACTTATAATTCTAATTATGAATTTAAAAGGTAGCTTTAGTTTCTTAAATATATATGAAAGCACTAATAATTTGCATTTAACTCCATTAGATTACTTTATGGGTAAAGGTAGTGGAGGTATTAATACTACTAATGTAATTTTACTTATTATAAGTATTATAATTTTATTTAGTCAAGATTATTATAAAAAAGAAATACCTATATATGCCTTTTTAACTTATTTTATTTTAATATTAATTTATGGCTTATATAAAAATAGTATCATATTAATATTAGATAGTTTATTTTCTAATAGTGTATTATTTTCTTATGTATTTATTGCATGTGATATGAAAACAAGTCCATATACTAAATTGGGTAAAATAATTTATGCTGTTTTAATAGGAATAATTACCTTTATTTTATATATGTATTATCCAGAACTAGCCGGAATAGGTGCAATATTAATAGGAAGTTTATGTTCTGAAACAATTGATAAAATGGTTGAAAGATAAGTGTTTTTAGTGATATAATTAATTAGGATAGAGAAGGATATAAAATATGAATAATAAATTAATTTTAGAACACTGTCCTAATTTTTATAATATTAATAATTTTTCTTTTTTTGAAGATGATACAATCAGTGCTAGATTAATTGATATATATCGCAGGTTTGTATTTGAAGTAGATTTAAATAATAAAGAGGAAGTTGATTCTTTAGAAAAAATAGATTATGTTTTAAATAAATACATTGAAGATTATATGTTTAGAAAACAATTGCAAAAGGATGTTATGAATATAAGAGTTAAGGTTAGTGATAATTTTATTAAAAAAACAATAGAAGCCATATTAGGATATTATGATAGTTATGAAGCAGGATATACAAGAAATATTTATTTTGCGAGGTGGATCTAATGGATGAAGATTTTTATATAGAAGATAATTATAAAAGAAATGTTGTTATTCTAATAATAGTTTTAATTTTGTTGGGATTTGGCCTATATTACATATATAAAAATTATTATAAAAAGAATTATTTAAAAATAAATGATGTAACAGTTGAACTTGGTGATAAGTTAAGTGAAAAAATTGAAGATTACATTAAGTGTGATAATTATAATGATTATAAATTAGATTTAAGTAATGTAGTTGTTGATGAAAATGGGAAGACAACTACTACAGGAGAATACTCTTATGCGGTTATTAAAGGACAGGATGTAAAAAGAGGTAAAGTGTATGTTAAAGATACAAGAAAGCCAATTGTAAGTGTAAGTGATTTAAAAGTTGGAGTAGGAGAAAGTTATGGTGCTTTTGACTTTGTTAATAGTTGTGATGATTTATCTCTTCCTTGTACAACATCATTTAAAGATGCTAATGACGCTGATTTAAGTAGTAAAGCAGGTAGTTATAAAATAACTATTATTGTAAGCGATAATGCTGGTAATAAAATAGAAAAAAATGTTAATTTAACAGTAGAAGAAGGATATTCCTATAAAGAAGTTAAAGCAAGTGATTTAAATGTAGATCATTTATCTAACGATAATAGTAATTGGAATCAAACCTATACATATAAATTTGATAAAGCATTAGATGAAGAAAGTGCTGAATTTGACGAGGTAATTGAAAAATATAGTACTATAAATATTACTTTAGATAAAAGTATTAAAGATAAAGAAATAATAATTATTTATAATAAATATAATTATGCAATTGGATTAAGTATTAAAGTTACTTTTGAAGATGATACCTATGAATTTATATCAAGTGATAAAATTAACGAATTTATTGAGCAAGATGCATAAAAACTATTGCACAAAGTTAAACTTTTTGATAATATAATTTTGTGCTTTGGAAATGGCGGTGTAGCTCAGTTGGCTAGAGCATCCGGTTCATACCCGGCAGGTCGGGAGTTCAAATCTCTCCGCCGCTACCATAAGGAAATCTGCTCGAACTTTTCGAGCTTTAATAAATAACTAATTCAGAAATGGATTAGTTTTTTTGGTTTATGTAGAGTTTTATATTATGTAGAGTTTATATGCAAATAGTCTGTAATTACAGGCTTTTTCTTTTGATTTTCTCTACATAATATTTTGATGATAGAATTATATGGTATTCATAATGCAGAAGGAGATGATAAAATATGAATACTATAGAATTTAAGGGTTCATTTATAAGAACTAACAAATTTATGGAAGGTGGTGAAAAACTTTTTCATAATAATAATTTTAATGTAATTATTTCAAACTATTATGTTTATCTTAAATCATTAGAACAAGCACCTAATACTTTAAGACATAAGATTACTAATGTTTCATTATTTATTGAATATTTAGAAAATAACAATTTTAAAAATCTAAAACAGATCAATAAGCAAGTTGTATATGATTATATACAATTATATGATAGTTATGGTCATGTATTATCATATAAAGATAGAAATAAACTAAATATTAGATTATTTCTAAATTGGACTTTTAATAATAATTTTTCTGATTTTTCTGGAAATATGGTTTTGCCTAAAATTATTTGGCATAGAAGAACAACAATTAGAACTTATTATTCAAAAGATGAAATAACAAAATTATTTAATGTTATTGATCGAAGAACTAAATTATGTCGAGCTCGACATAATTTGGTGTGCCATGCATGGCATATATCTAGTTGGTAAAAGTCCAATACATGCGTAGGTATCGACGAAGTGTTAAGGAATCACAAAGAATAAAGAAATTGATTATAAGTCAAACAATGATTCATTTTAAAAAAATACAAGGTGTTAAATTAGACGATGATGAAAGTATATTTAGTGTATTTAGTTTTATAATAGATGCAATTTTGGCTGAAAGATTAGAAAATGAAATTAGTGAGAATAACGAAGCTTATAAAGTAATGTTACATTTTAAATTAAATATAATTGGCTACAATAATAGTATTTTAAATTTAAAAGATTTTTTATTGCTTTTTGGTAACATCGAGAAATTTGACAGTGACAAAAAAGCAGTCATTAGTGTAATTAAAAAAATAGCAATCAAATAAAGTTAAAGCCTTATATTTTTGAATATTATTGTAAAATGTATTTGAGAGATAATAATTGATAATTTAGTTATTTTATATAATGCTTTCAAAAAATGTGCAAAATGTACGAAAATATCAACAAAATATGTAAATTTTGTACAAAATATGCTAGAATGTTAACGAGGGTGAAATTTATGTATAGAAAAATAGAAGAAGATTTAAAAATATGGAAAAATGATTCTAAAATGCCACTTATGTTAGTGGGAGCAAGGCAAACAGGTAAAACTTATATATTAGAAGATTTTTGTAAAAATAATTTTGATAATTATATTTATATTAATTTAGAAAAAGAAAAAGAAGTATCGGAAATATTTTCTAGTAGTTTAAATCCGGAAGAAATAATAGAACAAATACAAATTTTAAAAAAAGTAGATTTTAATGTTAATAATTCTATTATATTTTTGGATGAAATTCAAGTTAATGAAAGTGCGATTACTTCCTTAAAGTATTTTTGTGAAAGTGAAAAACCATATAAGATAGTATGTGCTGGATCTTTACTTGGAGTTAAAATAAATAGATTTCATTCATCATTTCCAGTAGGGAAAGTAATTATAAAATATTTATATCCTATGGATTTTGAGGAATACTTAATGGCTATAGGAGAACAAAAATTAATATTTGAAATAAAAAAACATTATGAAAGTAATGAACCTATGTTAAATCCAATACATGAAAAAGCATTAGATTTATATAAAAAATATTTAATATTAGGTGGTATGCCTTCTATTATAAATAATTTTATAAATAGTGAATATAAAATATCTAATGTTAATTTTGAATTACAAAATTACATAATAGCTACCTATTTAGCAGATATGAATAAATATACTGAAAATACAGAAGGTATTAAAAATAGTAAAATATATAACTCAATACCAAAAGAACTAGCTAGAGAAAATAATACTTTCAAATATAGTATTGTAGATAAAGATGCTAGAAAAATAAGATATGAAAGTAGTTTAGATTGGCTTCTTGCTGCTAATATGGTTTTAAAATGTGATTTAACTGAGAAAAATGAATCACCATTAAAAGCGTTTATAAATTTAGATAAATTTAAAATATATTTAAGCGATTGCGGTCTACTTAGATCATTATCTAATATAGATTATACTGAAATACTTTTAGATAAGAATGAAATGTATAAAGGAGTATTAAGTGAAAACTATATAGCTTGTGAATTTTATTCTAAATTTAAAGAATTATATTATTATAATTTTGATAAATACGAAATAGATTTCCTAGTAAAAATAAATGGAGATATTATTCCAGTAGAAGTAAAAAGTAGCAGAAGAACTAATAGTAAAAGTTTAAATGAATATATTAAGAAATATAAGCCTAAATATAGTATAAGAATATCACAAAAGAACTTTGGATGTGAAAATAATATAAAATCAGTACCACTATATGCTGTATTTTGTATAAATAATTAATAAGGTAACAAATAGATGAATTATCTTTTTTTATATAATAGGA
>DJSP01000086.1 GCA_002438065.1 Caryophanales bacterium UBA6331
CAGTTAATAACTAATAAAATACAATCGATTAATAAAAAAAGAATGTACGGTAGCAAGTATCTCAAATTTAAGCCTGTGGAGAATAAAGGTTACTTTATCTATGAAGCAGGAAAATATAGGTGGAAGAAGAAAATAATAAATTTTAATTTATTATCTTTGTTCCTTAAAAATACTATCCATTGAAATATTATGGTTCTTACAAATTGTATATAAACTCATTGTAGAAATTAAATTATTACCTAACTCATAATTACTATAAGTAGTTTGAGATATCATACATTCATCTGCAATTTGTTGTTGAGTTAAGTTTAAATCTTTTCTAATCATCTTTAATTTTTCACCAACCATTTTTCTATCAATGCTATCAATTTTATCATACTTAACATTCTCACTATTTAACTTAAGTAAATAATCCATAGAATACCCATACTTCAAACTAAATTTATATAAATGCTTTAAAGGAATAACATCTCTACCGGTTTCCCATCCACTATAAGTAGATTCAGCTACATTAAAAACACTTCCAAGTTCCTTTTGTGTCATTTCCATATATTCTCTAATATATTTAAAGTTATTTTCGTACATCTTACTACCACCTATTATTAATTTTTGCATTAAAAAAATAATTATTTATAAAACTTGGAACTATTTGGTAAAAATATGATATTATAGTGTATATAAATGAAAAGAAAATAGGTAATTATATGAATTATAAAAATAAAATACTACAATATCTTACAAGTACTAAGCCGAAATATTATGGAATAATGCAAGAATTAATTAACAACAGCATATTTGATAAAACTATAAAGAATATTTTTTTAAAACAAAATAAAAATCAAAATATCGAAGAATCATTTATTGAAAAATTAACTTTCTTTGTTGATTTCTTTCACAGTAACTTTCCATCAATTAAAGAAAAAGAACAAATTTTAGAGTTAATATTAACAACAAATATTCCTGAATTTTTAACTACATCAGCACCTTTAAAAGAATTCAACGATAAGTGCATAGTTTATTCCATGAAAAAAACAATCGTTCACAATTTTCTAACAATTTTTAAACAAATAAGAAATAATATTTCAATTCAAGAATTAAATAAATGTAAAATAAAATATAACTACAATTTAGATAAAGTAACCGATGCTGAAGAACTATTTAACCTATTAAAAGACTTGGTAACAACCAACATAACTAATGATGATTACCTAATATACTTATTTGACAACTACGCTAACAAAATGACCAAAATAGAAAAAGAATACAACCTTAATAAACAAGATACAATCATTAAAATAAATAGTGAATATACCTACTATTACAAAAAGATTTTTTATAATTATAAAAAAAGAATAAAAGTAATAAACTTAGCTAAATGTGTATATAAAATAACATAATAAATCAAATTAATACTTAACCTAACAATTAAATATATCAAAATTCTACTATCTAATGTTATAATTAATATAAGATAAGAGGTTGGCATTATGGTTTTAACTAGTGAAGAGATAAAATCTAAAGATTTTGAATTATTAAAATTATATCAAAATCAAGTTAATGAACTATTACAAAAAGATAAATATATCTCTAAAAAAGAATATCTAAAAATATATAAACAGCTAACACCCATAATTCATAAACTAAAAATAATGGAAAAAGAATCTATGCTTGAACTATGGTGTCAAAAAAATAAAGTAGATTACTACGAAATAAAAAGTCTCATTAACTTCTATACAAACACTAATAAAATAATAGATGATAAAAACACACTTTATGTAAATAAACATTTAGAACTTGATAAAGAATACTTAGACACTATTCTTGCTAAAGAAGATCCAAATATTAAATTAGATAAAGAACAAAGAAAAGTAATCCTTTCTGATGAAGATTATACATTAGTGGTTGCGGGTGCAGGATCAGGAAAAACAACTACCATTGAAGCCAAAGTTAAATATCTTATTGAAAAACAGCGCATTGATCCAAATCGTATCTTAATAATCTCCTTTACTAGAAAAGCAACTAATGAATTACAAACAAGATGTAAGACCCTAGGGCTTCCTGCTAAAATATCAACCTTTCACTCTCTAGCTAATCAAGTTATTGGATCAAATGAAGAATCCCATCATCAAATCACAACTGGAGATTTAATGTTCAAAACCATTAAAGAATATCTTATTAACAATGAAAACGATGAAGATTTTGTTAAAAAGATTCTTCTATTCTTTGCCAGTTACTTAAATGTCCCATTTGGCGAAGAAAATATAAGTTTATTATTCTCAGAACTAGCTAAAAACGATTGCACAACCTTAAAATCTGACATAACAGCATCTCTTAATGAATTTAATAAAAAACAAATCAGTCAAAAATATACTTTAAAAAATGAAAAAGTTAAAAGTGTTGAAGAATGTCGTATTGCAAATTTCTTGTACATTAATGGTATAGACTATGAATATGAACCTGTCTATAAATATTGTTTTACCAATACAACAAAACCATACTGCCCAGATTTTATAATTAGACAATATGATAAAGAAATATATCTTGAACATTTTGGAATATCCGAAAGTGGAGAAAATCCTAGATATACTAAAGAAGAACTAGAACTTTACAAAAAACATGTTAATGACAAAATAATTTTCCACAGAGAACACGGGACTAAATTAATTTATACATTTTCAAAATATAATGACCATAAAGATACAATAACTCATTTAAAAGAAGAATTAATAAAAGCAGGCATCTCATTCGAACCTAAAAGTCAAAAAGCAATTTACAAAGCTATCTTATCGAATTTAGAAGATAAATATTTTAACAAACTAGTTCAGTTAATATGCGTCTTTATTTCTAGGTTCAAAACTAATAATTTTAGCCCATCCAAATTTGATGAATGGAAAATAACATTATCAGATGAAAGAACAAAATTATTTATAAATATTTGTTATGAATGTTATTTAGCCTACTCTAGCGTATTAAAAAATACGGGTAGTATCGACTTTGAAGATATGATTAATAATGCCTCTAATATATTAGATAAACTAATTGAAAAACACGAGGAGCTTCCATACGACTATATATTTGTTGATGAATATCAAGATATCTCTCTTCAAAGATTTAATTTATGTGAAAAATTATCAAAATGTTCTAATGCAAAAATAGTGGCTGTCGGCGATGACTGGCAATCCATATTTAAATTTAGCGGTGCTCAAATTGATTTATTTACTAAGTTTGAACAAACAATGGGTTATGCCAACATTCAAAAAATAACTAATACATACCGCAATTCCCAAGAACTAATTGATATAGCCGGCAACTTTGTAATGGCAAATAAATATCAAATATCCAAAAAATTAAAATCAAATAAATCTATAAAAAATCCCGTTATTTTAATGACATATAATGATAAAACAGACTACATCTCATACAAAGAAGGCGATACAGTAACAAAGAGATTAGGAAAAGCAATTGAACATGCCCTAGACAATATCGTTAAAGAAAATGGAATAAATCAAAAAGTATTATTTATTGGTCGTTATGGATTTGAACAATATATATTATCAAATTATAAAAAAGGATTTACTTATAAAAGAAATAAACTATATTCCAACAAATATCCCAAATTAAACATTACCTTTTTAACTGCTCACTCATCAAAAGGATTAACATATGACAACGTAATAATAATGAATGGTAAAGATGCAATTCTAGGTTTCCCATCAAGAATAGTCGATGATCCTGTTATGAAATTAGTTATCAAAGATGAAGAAAATTTTGAATATGCCGAAGAAAGAAGACTATTCTATGTTGCTTTAACTAGAACCAAAAATAAAGTTTATATCTTAACTCCTAAATATAAACCATCGAAATTTATTTTAGAACTAAATAATAACTATAAAAATATTCTAGTAGTTGGTGAAAAAATAGAGTCAGAAGTTAACTATGGAAATTTACTAAAATGCCCTTTATGTGGCTATCCATTACAAAGAAGAAGTAATAATAACTTTAAAATCCCTGGAGAAATATGGATATGTTCAAATGATCCTGAAGTATGTGGATATATAACCAATAATCCAAGAGGTGGAAAAATGTCTATTTCTAAATGTCCAAAATGCTCTGATGGTTATTTGATTGTTAAAAAAGTTCAAAATTCAACTAAAGAAAAATATATTTTAGGTTGTACTAACTATTTAAAAGATGGAACCGGTTGTAATGCCTATTTAGTTGATAATAAATATACCCAAGATTTAGAACTAGTTAATTTAGAATTTTATGATAAAAATACTGATATTCAAAAATTAACTTATTGTAATAAAAACTTTATAGAACTAGTAAACGCTATTATATATATTGTAAAATATTATGAAAAATATAAATTTAAAATAAGTCCTAGAACAATCTTAGAAATATTAGTAGGTGCAAGTAGCAAACAAGTAGACGTATTCAAATTATATAAAAATAAATATTATGGTTATTTAAAAGTAGATGACAGGCAAAAATATTGGGCATTATTTAAAGCATTAACCAAAGAAGAAATTTTAAATATAGATGAAAGTAATTATAGTAATGTGACTGTCTCAAAAGATAAATTAACTTTAGATGATTATAAAATTATTTATGCATCAATTAAAATAAGATAAGAACTATTTTTTAATAACACAAACCAAAATATCATACATACTAGAAACTACATAAAATGTAGAAAATAGATCTCATATTTCTTAGCTCAAAAATTTAATTAAAATTATATGCAAAGACGTGTTTACATTAATTTAAAATTTGATATAATAATTATAGATAGTAAAAAAGACTATTATTAGAAAGGTAGGAGAGAGATGAGTAATATTCATGTGACCAGTGAAATAGGAAAATTAAAAAAAGTATTACTTCATAGACCGGGTAATGAGTTATTAAACTTAACTCCAGACACTTTGAATGAATTACTTTTTGATGATATTCCTTATTTACCTGAAGCACAGAGAGAACATGATATGTTTGCTAAGGCTTTAACGGATAATGGCGTAGAAGTTGTTTATCTTGAAGATTTAGTAGCAGAAGTAATTGATAGTAATGAAAAAATTCGTGATAAATTTATTCGTCAATTTATTATAGAATCTGGAATTCATACTATAAAGTACCAAATTTTAACTTATAATTTTTTAGATAAAATAAAAGATTCTAAAAAATTAGTACTACAAACTATGGAAGGAATTCAAATTAAAGACTTTCCTTATAGAAAAAGGGAAGTAGAAAAAACTCTAGTAGATTTAGTAGATGAACCTGAAAAGTTTATAGCAGCTCCAATGCCAAATTTATACTTTACAAGAGATAATTTTGCAAGCGTTGGTGAAGGAGCAAATTTAAATCATATGTATTCAGTAACAAGAAACAGAGAGTGCATTTATGCTGAATATATCTTTAAATATCATCCAGATTTTAAAGATACACCTTTATATTATAATAGAGGTTATCATTGGCATACAGAAGGTGGAGATTTATTAAATATTAATGAACACACTATAGCTATTGGTATTTCACAAAGAACTGAAGCATCAGCTATAGATCAAATTTCTAAAAATTTCTTTAAAGATCCAACTTGTAAAATTGATACAATTTTAGCATTTAATATTCCGGTATCTAGAGCGTTTATGCATCTTGATACAGTATTTACTCAAATAGATAAGTATACATTTACATATCATCCAGCAATTTCAGATACACTACAAGTATTTGAAATAACTGAAGGATTTGATCCTACAACTTATGAAGATTTAAATGTAAAAGAAGTAAAAGGGTCATTAAAGGAAATATTAGAAAAATATTTAGATCATCCAGTAACTCTTATTCCATGTGCTGGAGGAGATAAAGTAGCAAGTGAACGTGAACAATGGAATGATGGTTCTAACACATTATGTATAGCTCCGGGAGTTGTCGTTGTATATGATAGAAATGATGTAACAAATAAAGAATTACGTAAAGCAGGTCTGAAAGTAATTGAGATTTGTGGTGCTGAATTGAGTCGTGGACGTGGAGGACCAAGATGTATGTCCATGCCACTTGTAAGGGAGGATGTTGAATGGTAGATTTAAGAGGTAGAGATTTTTTAAAACTATTAGATTATACCCCTGAAGAGATAAGACATTTAATAGATGTAGCAATAGATTTAAAAAATAAAAAGAAAAAAAATATACCTCATAGATATTTAGAAGGTAAACAAATAGCAATGATATTTGAAAAAGACTCTACAAGAACTAGATGTGCATTTGAAGCTGGTGCTCATGATCTTGGAATGGCAGCAACCTATTTAGGCCCAACTGGTTCTCAAATGGGAAAAAAAGAAACTATTGAAGATACAGCACGCGTTTTAGCAAGTATGTATGATGGAATTGAATATCGTGGCTTTGATCAAACAACAGTAGAAACACTAGCAAAATATAGCAAAGTACCTGTATGGAATGGTCTTACAAATGAATTTCATCCAACTCAAATGCTTGCAGATCTTATGACCATCCAAGAAGAATTCGGTTCATTAAAGGGAAGAAAACTAGTGTTCTGTGGAGATGCTAGAAATAACGTAGCAAATTCACTTATGGTTGCATGTTCAAAATTAGGAGTTAATTTTACATGTTGCGCACCGAAAACGCTTTGGCCAGATGAAGAGTTAGTTAATAAATGCAAAGAAATTGCTTATGAGACCGGTTCTGTAATAAACATGACTGAATACATTATGGAAGGCGTAAAAGATGCAGATGCTATTTATACAGATGTATGGGTTTCAATGGGCGAACCAATGGAATTATGGAAAGATAGAATTGAACTTTTAAGCCCATATCAAATAAATATGAACGTTATGAATAATGCTAACGAAAAAGCTATTTTCTTACATTGTTTACCTTCATTTCATAATAATGAAACAACAATAGGTAAAGAAATAGAAGAAAAATTTGGAATAAAAGAAATGGAAGTTACAGATGAAGTTTTTGAGTCTAACAAATCTAGAGTATTTGAAGAAGCTGAAAATAGACTTCATACAATAAAAGCTGTAATGTTGGAGACTATGAAAAATGAGTAAAATTGTTATTGCATTAGGAGGAAATGCATTAGGTAAAAATCCTCAAGAACAACATGATAAAATAGAAAACACAGTAAAATATTTAATAGATCTAGTACAGGCTGGAAATCAAATCGTTATTACGCATGGCAATGGTCCACAAGTTGGAATGATTTATGATTCTATGAAAGAAGATAAAATTCCATTTGCTGAAAGTGGAGCTATGTCACAAGGCTATATTGGTTATCAATTACAACAATCTTTAAAAGATGAGTTAAACAAAAGAAACATAAAAAAAGAAGTTGTAACAGTAATTACCCAAGTAGAAGTAAATCCTTTGGACCCTGCTTTTAAAAATCCTACTAAACCAATAGGAGAATTTCTAACTCGTGAACAAGCAGTAGAAAAACAAAAACAAGATAAAGCCATTTATAAAGAAGATGCAGGAAGAGGATATCGAAAAGTAGTAGCATCTCCAGAGCCTAAGAAAATACTAGAGCTTAGTACAATTAAAAATTTAATTGAACAAGGCACCATAGTAATTGCCTGTGGAGGCGGTGGAGTACCTGTAGTTATGACAAAAACAAATGGCTACGAAGGAATAGATGCCGTCATAGATAAAGATAAAACAAGCGCATTACTTGCTAAAGATATTAATGCAGATACTTTACTAATATTAACTGATGTTGAAAAAGTATCTTATAATTATAAACAAAAAAATGAAGAAGAAATAAGTAAATTATCTGTAGCTGAAGCAAGAGTTGGTATTAGACATGACGAATTTAAAGAAGGAAGCATGTTGCCAAAAATAGAGGCTTCTATTGAATTTGTAAAAGCAACAGGAAATAAAGCAATTATTACATCTCTATATAAAGCAAAAGAAGCCCTAGCTGGTAAAACAGGTACGGTAATTTATAAACCTGAAATAAAGAAAGAAGAAAAAAAGAAGAGAATTTCATTCTCTCTCAGTGCATTCACAATAATTTTAGCTTTAATATTTATACTTGCAATAATTACACATATACTTCCTAAAGCAACATATATTGGAGAAGAACTCGTAAATGGTAGTGGAGTAGTAGGAGCAACATTAGCTCAAACATTATTAGCACCTATTCAAGGTTTTGCAGATGCTATTGATATTTGTGTATTTATCTTAATTCTAGGTTCATTCTTAAAAATAGTAAATTCTACACAAGCTATTGAAACAGGAATTCAAGTTTTAATAAAAAAACTTCATGGACATGAATTAGTATTAATTCCTATACTTATGATATTATTTTCAATAGGTGGTACTACTTATGGTATGCTTGAAGAAACCGTTGGTTTCTATGCATTACTTGCTGCCGCTATGGTAGCAGCTGGTATGGATACAGTTGTATCTTCAGCAATTGTGCTTTTAGGAGCAGGATCAGGAGTTCTTGGTTCAACAGTAAATCCATTTGCTGTAGGTGTAGCAGTTGATGCAGCAAAATCCACATTACCGGAAGGAGTAGCTATTAATCAAGGAACAATAATTGGATTAGGAACACTATTATGGTTATCAACATTAATAATTTCCATAATATTCGTAATGCTATATGCCAAAAGAGTTATCAAGAAAAAAGGTTCAACAATATTAAGCCTACAAGAACAAAGAGACATGGAAGCTACTTATGGTGAAGATATTGAAAGAGCTGAAGCTAAATTAACAGGAAAACAAAAAGTAACCTTAATTTTATTTGCATTAACTTTTGTTATTATGATTATGAGTTTTATTCCTTGGGAAGATTTTGGCATAACAGTGTTTGCAAACGCTAAAATATTTAGTTTATCTTGGTTAGTTGGTGTGCCAATTGGTCAATGGTATTTTCAAGAAGCAACTTTATGGTTTTTAATCATGACTATAGTAATTGCACTTGTTAATCGTATGAAAGAAAAAGAAATTGTAGATAAAATAATAGATGGTGCTGATGATATGGTAGGTGTAATATTAATAATTGCACTTGCAAGAGGAGCATCAGTACTAATGAGTGAAACACACTTAGATAATTATATAATTTATAATGCAGCAAACTTACTAAAAGTTTTACCAAAAGCAATATTTGCTCCATTAAATTATATTATACATGTTGGACTTTCTGTATTAGTTCCATCTAGTAGTGGACTTGCAACATTATCAACACCAATTATGGCTCCAATTGCTCATCAAGTAGGATACAATGTTGAAGCCACTATAATGGGTATGGTAGCTGCAAACGGATTTGTAAATTTATTTACACCAACATGCGGTGCAATAATGGGAGGTTTAGCTCTTGCTAAAGTAGAATACACAACTTGGTTAAAATGGGTATTTAAAGTGTTAGCTTGTATAATGATTGCAAATTTAGTTATATTAACAATTGCAATGTTAGTTTTATAAAAATACTAAAGAGTTCAAAAGAACTCTTTTTATACAATAGGAATTTCATACTAAAAAAATAATCCCGCTAAAAAGGCATGTAACAATATATTAAAAATGAACTAATGAATAATAAGAGTAAGATATATATAATTATTTTTAAGAATCTACTGCCAAACTATTGCATTGGTTCTATGAAATTTAATGAAAAAAATATATCACTGAAGTAGAAAGAGAGGTGTAGTCGAGAATTATCCACTCGACATAGTATGAAAAAGAAAGTGTTTACAATTGTATTGTTAATATTTACTATATGTATTATATTAACAGGATGCACAAGAAATAAAAAGGATGAACTTGTATTAGTGACAGAGGCTGGTTTTGCTCCATATGAATATTATTCAAATGGTAAAATAGTAGGGGTAGATATAGATATAGCCCGTAAAATTGCTAAATATTTAAATAAAGAATTAGTAATTAAAGATGTTGCTTTTGATTCAATAATAAATGAAGTAAAAACTAAAAAGAGTGATATAGGCGCAGCTGGTATTTCCTATACAGAAGAAAGAGCCTTAGAAGTAGATTTTACAATTAATTATGCATCTAGTAAACAAGTAATAATAGTTAAAAAGGATAGTTTAATAACAGATGTGACTAATTTACAAGGCAGGGTTGCAGTTCAATTAGGAACGATCGCCGATTCCTATTTGACAGAAAACAATCCAAATATAAATTTAATTCGCGAAAAAAAATTTTTAGCTGCCATCCAAGATTTAAAAGACAATAAGGTTGATGCAGTTGTAATGGATGAGTTGCCAGCTAAAAAATTAATTACTAACGATATGATTATACTTCCCAATCCACTCGTAGTAGATAACTATGGAATGGTAGTATCAAAAGATAATAAAGAATTATTAGATGCATGCAATACTGTAATTGAGCGAATGAAAAATAATGGTGAAATAGATAATATTATTTTAACTCATATGGGTATAGACCAAAAAGTAAATAAAAATACAATTATAGATAGATTTTATAACAGTATTATATTAGACGGAAGATATAAATATATCTTAAAAGGGTTATTAAATACATTAACAATAGCGTTGGGTGCAGTTATATTAGGAGTTCTTTTAGGTACATTTCTTGCTATTATTAGAAATTATTATGATAATACTAAAAAATTAAAAATATTAAATATAATCGCAAAATTATATATAACAATTATAAGAGGAACACCTAGTATATTACAACTTATGATTATTTATTATGTAATATTTAAATCAGTTTCTATTAACATAGTAATTGTCGGAATACTTGCGTTTGGAATAAATAGTGCAGCTTACGTAGCTGAAATCATAAGAGCTGGTTTAAACTCAGTTAATAGAGGTCAAATCGAAGCAGGCTATGCACTCGGCTTAGATTATAAAAAAGTAATAAGATATATAGTCTTACCACAAGCAATAAAGAATATTATTCCTGCCCTTGGAAATGAATTCATAACACTTGTAAAAGAAACTTCAGTAGGTGCTTATATAGGTATAGTTGAACTTACCAAAGCAAGTGATATAATTGCATCTCGTACTTATGATTATTTCTTTCCATTAATTATAATCGCAATCATATACTTAATTATTACTTATGGTTTAAGTAAAATAGTTAATCTAATTGAAAAGAGGTTAAAAAATGTTAAAAATTAAGTCTTTAAAGAAAAATTTTGGCTCTAAAAAAGTGTTAAAAGGTATTGATTTAGAAGTAAACAAAGGAGATATTGTGGGTATAATAGGACCTAGTGGTTGTGGTAAATCGACACTTTTAAGAACCATAAATTTACTTGAAATACCAACAAGTGGAATAATTAATTTTGAAGGTAAAAATTTAGATTTTAAAGATAATTTAACTTTAGTTAGAAGAAAAATAGGAATGTTATTTCAACAATTTAACTTATTTAGTAATATGACTGTAATTGAAAATATAATTTTAGCCCCAGTAAAACTAAAGATATTAAAACATGATGAAGCAGTAAAAGAAGCAACAAGATTATTAAAGAAAATAGATTTATACGATAAAAAAGATTACTATCCTTATGAACTATCAGGAGGACAACAGCAAAGAATAGCAATTATAAGAGCTCTTATTATGCATCCGGATTTAATGTTATTTGATGAACCAACATCAGCCTTAGATCCCGAAATGATAAGTGAAGTAACTAATTTAATGAAAGAAATAGCAAGTCAAGGAATGACCATGATAGTTGTATCCCATGAAATGAATTTTATAAAAAAATTTGCAACCAAAATAATTTTTATGGAAGATGGGAAAATAATAGAACAAGGTACTAAAGAAGAAATATTTAATCATCCCAAAGATGAAAGACTAAAATCATTTTTATCAAAAGTAAAAAATATATAATTATTTAAAGGAAGAATTTGTAAGGTTTAATCAAATTCTTTTTATATAAATTTATTAAAATTACTAATGATTATGAATACAAGTAATAGTCTAAAATTAACTAAAATTAAAAAAATGCGTTTAAAAAAATTTACAACTAAAAATCTAAGTGTTATACTAAAAACAATTTATTACAATTAGAAGGAGTATGAAAATGGAATATGCAATAAAATATGTTAACATCAAAATAGATGAAGAAACAAATATCTTATTACCAAAAGAAATAATAAAAGGTCGTGTAGAAGGTGAAAATTTTAAAACAAATAAGTATGCCTATAATTACATAACCAAGAGCAATATAAATACAAAATATTTAGTAGGTCCCTCATTTACGATAGAACACATGAGAAATATGTATGCATTACCAGAAGAAGAATTTACTAATAAACAAGTTCTAGAACTAATTTTAATGGAAGCACAAGATACAATAATCGTTTATAAAAATGGTAAATATGCCTTCTTAGATCTAAGTAGTTTAATTACCTCTTCTAAAAAGGTAGAATTATACCAAGTAATCGATGGTGAATCATGCCTTTTCTTAAATCAAGATTCAGTTAATAATCTATTAACAATTAAAACAATAACCGAGTTAAAAGATAAGCTTAAATTTATGCGTGATAAAATATGTAAATTTGCTACGTATTCTGATAATTATGATATTGAAATTTTTGAACTAGCTGACGGTGTTAAAAGCAATATATACATGAAAGAAGTATTTGATGAAGAAGATAATCAAGAATTATTAAATGACGAAGTATCAAGTGAACTAGATAAATTAGACGATGTTAATACTAAAGATGATACATTCTCAGATATCAAAAATATGGTAACATCAACCAAAGAAACATCAGTTGAAGGACTATATAAATACTTAAAAGATAACATAATTGGGCATGATGAAGCCTTAAAAAAGATTGCAACAATTCTTTATATGAATTACACATCTAGTCCATTATTTGGAACTGAATCAATACTAATTCCTGGTCCAACTGGAACAGGAAAAACAGCCACATTCAACTGTGCTGCCAAGTACTTCGACGTTCCCTTTAGAAACATAAATACCTGTAATTTAGTCCCAGAAGGAATTGTCGGAACAACCCTAGAAGATGAATTCGAAGCCCTTATAAGTGAATGTAAAGGAAATATGAAATTAGCTGAAAAAGCAATTCTCGTATTTGATGAATTTGATAAAATCGGAGTAGATAAATTAGATACTAAGACTTCTCTAGTAAATATTTTCTTAAAAGCTTTAGAAGGTGGAAGATTCCCAATTTCTAGACAAATGAAAGAAACTCAAATATATAACACAGGTATGGCAAGTAAGATATGTTTAGGTACATTCCAAGAAGCCTTCAAAAAAGAAACAGCACCAATTGGCTTTGGAAATAATGCACCTCTAGAAGAAGAACAATTTGATAAAACATTATTGGTTAAAAAAGGATATTTTACATCAGAATTACTAACTAGATTTCAACATTTTATCCCTTACAAAAATTTAAGTGAAGAAGATAAAAAGAAAATTCTTTTAGAATCAAAACTAAGTTATTATCTAGCTAAAAAAGAAAGACTAAGTGTTCAATTTGGAATCGAAACAATAGGAGATGAAGAATTTGCTAAAGGAGTTCTAGAAGAAATAAAAAAACACGAAAAAAGCGTTAGAGACATGAACAACATAGTTGCTGATACATTCCTAGATATCGAATATGATATTTTATCAAATCAAGGAAAGTACAAAACATTAAAACTAACAAGAGATACCGTATCAAAAGGAAATTACGACTTATACTAAAAGTTGTAATTTTTTTCTTTCCAAATAAATGATATACTTAAATTGGTGATAAACAATGTTTATAAATGAATCATATCCAACTAAAACTTATGTGGAGGAAAACATAATAAACGAGATTAAAACAAAAATAACTTTTGACATAGAATTAACACTAGAAGAAGAAAATATATTATTAGATTATTTGATAACCAAATGCTGGGAGGATATTGAAAATTATTTTAACATAGATACAACTTCGAATCCATTAACAAATAAATGTGATTATGCTCAGAAAGTTCTAGGAAAATCTTTAGAAAATTTAGGTATAACAGTTTATCCAAAAGAAACAGGTGAAACCATAATGCCACATGTTATTGGACACTCATTTCTAATAGTTAAATTTTCTAACCATAGTTACATAGTTGATCCAACATACAGACAATTCTTAACTTTAAATGGTTGCAATCCTAAAAACTTTATAATATATAATAATCGAATTTTAAAAACACCAGATCCAGGATTATTTATAATTCAATCTGAACAAGGAAAAAGATTAGCCGATACATTAGTTGCAAAAGGATATATTACATTATCAGAAGAAAATGCAAAATTATATTGTGATTCATTCTATTATACAAATCAAGGCACATATTTAGAAAATGGTAAAATTCCCATTTCAAACATTGATGGAAGCATTTACTTAAATAGTTTACTTAAAGAAAATCACAAATATGCGACATCGGATGAACGTTTCAACAAATTATATCCATCAAAGAAAGAAGTGTCAAAATGAAGCATGAATTATTAGTCCCTGTTGGAAACAAAGAATCTTTAATATATGCAATAAATAATGGAGCCGATGCCGTTTATCTTGCTGGTAAAAAATATGGTGCTCGCGCATTTGCTGAAAATTTTACCTTAGAAGAAATAGCAGAAGCAACAAATTTATGCCACCTTTATGGTGTTAAAATTTTTATAACTGTAAATACCTTAATTTACGAATCAGAGTTTTCTTCCTGTCTAGAATATATTGAATCCCTTCACAAAATAGGAGTAGATGCTTTAATTCTTCAAGATATCGGATTAATTTCGGTTGTTCATAAAATGTTTCCTAATTTAGAAATTCATGCTTCAACTCAAATGCACAACCATTCTAAAGAAAATATTAAATTTCTTGAAAGTCTAGGTGTAAAAAGAGTCGTTTTTACTAGAGAACTTTCATTAGATTTTATTAATGACTTAGATACCACAATGGAAAAAGAAGCATTTATTCATGGATCCTTATGCATTAGTTATTCTGGCCAATGTTATTTTTCTAAATGCATTCTAAATCGAAGTGCTAATCGTGGTGAATGTGCTGGAATGTGTAGATTAAAATATAACTTATTAGAAGATGATAGGCTTGTCAATAATTCTGACAAATATCTTTTAAGTCCTAAAGATTTATGCAGTGTTGAAAACTTTAAGAAACTAATGGATTCCAATATCTATTCCTTTAAAATTGAAGGAAGAATGAAATCCCCTGCTTATGTTGGTATCGTAACTAAAATATATCGTAATCTAATAGATGACTACGAAAATGGCAAAGAATTACAAGTCCTTCAAACTGACCTAGATGAGCTTAAATCAATTTTTTATCGAGGATACACTCCTGGATTCCTATTTAATAATGAAGATATAATGAACTATGAATCATCTAACCATATTGGTTTATATGCTGGTAAAATTACTAAAGTAACGCCTAAAAAACTTGCTATCAAATTAGATACCGATTTAAAACAAGGCGACTCAATTCGTTTCAAAAATATCAATAAAGGAATAACTTTAAACTTTATCTATGATTCTAAAGATAATCTAATAAGTAACGGAACTAAAGGAACAACAATTTATTTAGATAATTTCTTAAATTTAACTAAAGAAGATGAAATATATCTTACATCTCCTAAACTCCAATTAGAAACAAACATAACAAAGAAAATAAACATTTCTATGAATTTTACCGCTAACCTAAATGAAAAGATAAAATTAGAAGTAAGTGATGAAATAAATAATGTAACAGTTTATGGTGAGCCACCTCTAGAAGCAATTAACCAACCAATAACTAAAGAAAATATTGAAAAAAGTCTAACCAAAACTGGAACAACACCATACAAAGTAAGTTCTTTAAATATAAATATTTCTGATAATCTATTCATTCGTAACATCGATTTAAATAATTTAAGAAGAGAAGCTTTAGAAGAATTATCTCTAAAAAGAACGAAAGTTTCTAAAGAGTTTATTAAAAACAATTACAAAGAAAATTCACAAAATATTCCCAAAACAAAAGAAATATATGTTTTAGCAAGAACCAAAGAACAAATTAATGTATTAAAAAACTATCCCGTTAAAATAATTGTTGATAAATTAGATTTACTTGAGCCAAACTTTATTTATAAAATTCCTAGAAACCTACTAACTTATCCAAAATATACTGGAAAAGTTTTAAATACATCATATGCTAGCATGGTAGAAAATCCCGGCAACATCGGTGATTATTTCTTAAACATTACTAATCATTATGCCCTAAATTTAGCACATAAGTACAACTCTATGGTAACTCTTTCATTTGAAAATGATTTTGACGAATTAAAAAACATAATGAAAAACTATCCAACTTCAAATACTGGATTATTAATTTACGGTAAAATTGAACTTATGATTATGAAAGCCTGTCTTCTAAAAAACGCATTTAAAGAAAAAAACTGCCACATTTGTAAAGACAACAAAACATATAAATTGATAGATCGTAACAAGGAAGAATACGAAATATTAACATCACCTCAAACTCATACATCCTACATTTTAAATTGTCATACTACTAACCTAATTGATAAAATACCAAACTATCAAGAACTAGGTATCACTAATTTCAGAGTAGATTTATCAAATGAAACAGCCAAAGAAACAGTAAATATAATAGAACAAATTATGTCAAAATTTAACATTAACAACTAATTACATACATAATAATTAATAGGTGATCTATTGGAAAAATATATTATCCTAACAATTATTATGTTTTTAATTATCACAAAATCTTTAATAACCGATTATCAAACAAGAATGTTAATAAATCAAAACTTATCAACATATTATTTAAAATATCAAAATATCGATAGTAGTTATATTGAAATAAAACATACCCAAAGCGAAAATAAAGTCTTCATTTCCATCTATCGCTTAACCACCTTTACCGGAACAATTACCAAGAAGAAAAACAACGTTATTTACATTAAAGCCTTAGATCCTAATAACCATAATATTTACTTCAAGTTCAACTTAAATACGAAAATTTTAACAGTAACCAAATCCAACTGGCTTTATCTAAGCAAAGGTGATACATTTAACTTTAATCTCTAAAATTCTAAAATACTAATTTCAAACATATATTTAATTGGTGATATCATGAATTTTAAAATAGGTGATTTAGTTACTCGCAATAGTTATAATAATGATATAGTCTTTAAAATCATAAACATCTCTGATAGTATCGCTTACTTAAAAGGAACTAATATAAGATTATATGCCGACAGTAAATTAGATGATTTAAAAATTTACGATAAACAAGATATTGATGATTTTGCCGATAGTATCGAAGAAGAACATTTAGATCGTGATTCATTTTTTTATTTACCTGCTAAACTTTTACATCTTGATTCTGATGAAAGTTACATTAATAAATGTCTAAATTACTACAAACGAAACAAATTACAAGCCGTCGGAAAATTAGTAACTGAAGAAGAATTGCCCAATAAAATTATCAAATTTCTAAAAGAATACAATCCCGACATTGTCATAATTACCGGTCACGATTCCTACTTTTCCAAGAAAAATGATAAAAATAATCTCGATAACTATCGTAACTCTAAATATTTTTGCGAGGCCGTATCTAAAGCGAGAAACTATGAAAAAAATCATGATAAATTAGTAATTATAGCTGGCGCTTGTCAAAGTAATTATGAAGCCCTAATTAAAAGTGGTGCTGACTTTGCATCAAGCCCTAAAAGAGTAAATATTCATGCTCTTGATCCTGCTATAATTGCAACCACAATCGCACTAACCGATAAATCTAAACCAATAGATTTAATAAGTTTATTAAACAAAACCAAATATGGTTCAAATGGAATGGGAGGCTTAATGGGAAATGGACTTATGTATGTGGGGTATCCAAGATGATTGATGCAATAAAAAATGATATAAAAAATCATTTAAATAGAGAAGTTAAAGTAGTTTCCAAAGAAAATCGTAACAAGACAGATGTATTTTACGGCTATGTATCTGAAATTTATTCACACGTTTTCTTAGTAAGTAATGGTAGTAGTAAAAAAAGTTATTCATATTCTGATATTCTAAGTAAAGATATTCAAGTCACTTTTATGTAAAATCTATTGCTTTTTTTTAAATCATAGAATAAAATTAAATTAAAGATTGAAGACAATCTTGAAAGGAGTGAATGTTATGAAGATTACATCTGTAAACGTTCGTAAAATTGAAAAAGACGGTTCTCGTATGAAAGGTATAGCATCTGTATTATTAGATGATGCATTCGCTGTACATGATATTAGAATCATAGAAGGAGATAATGGTTTATTTATAGCTATGCCTAGTAGAAAAACTAGCACTGGCGGTTACAAAGATATTGCTCATCCAATTAATCCTGAAGTACGTAAACAATTTGAAGACGCTATTTTAGAAGCATATAAAACAGCTGAATAAATTCACTTTCATAGTGAATTTTTTTATTTCCATATTCATATATTTAAACTGGAGGATATCTATGGAAAAAATGATTGAAGTACCTAACATGTCTCATATAATAAAACTTAATGAAAGAAAAAACATAATTATCAGTGGTATTAAAAAAATCAACAATTTTGATGACAAAGAATTTAGTTTAGATTCCATAATGGGAGGAATTATCATTAAAGGTGAAAATCTCGAAATGATAAAACTAGACACAGTTGAAGGTAATGTATCAATTAAAGGAAAAATAAATAGTTTTTACTATACCGATAATGTTTCAAAAGAAAATAGTCTATTAATGAAGTTATTTAAATGATCCAATTTTTATTAATAATTTTATCAATAATTTATGGCTTTATTTATGGAATAATAACCTCTTTATTAAAAAAGAATCTTATATTATTTAGTCTATTTTCTATCTTAGCAACTTTTTTATATGTATTTATTTTATATAAATTATATAATGGTAATATCTCTTTATTATTAAAAATATCATTAATAATCGGCTTTATACTATGTAAAGTTTTAGAAAAAACTGTCAAATTTAAAAAACTTAAGTAACAAACATTAAAATATTTGCTATAATTAACACTGAATAGAAAGGTATATTATGGCAAAGAGAACAAAAAAAGATAAAAGACGTATTTTATTAGGCACTCTAGTTATTTTAATAATGATTTGTTATTTAAGTTTTTTTGTTTATAGATATTGGAATCAAATATTATCTAACAACAACGAAAAAAAGATTTTAGAAGCCAAATATGAAGCTTTATTAAAAGAAGAAGATGAACTAAATAATGAAATAACTAAAATGCAAGATTCTGAATATGCTGCCAAATATGCTAGAGAAAAATATGGCTATTCAAAGGATAATGAAGTAATAATCAAGTTCGATGATTGATATTTTTCTTAAAATATGCTAACATTTTAGCACGGGGTCGTTTATGGTTTCGACAGGGTATAGTTTTGTATTATATGCAGTGGTGGTTAAACCTAAATAACAAACAGTTAAAATAACTGACAATACAAATTATAATACTGCTTTAGCATTTGCCTAATTAAAGGTAGCGAGCACTGGCCTAAAACTAAATCTACAGAGTTTTAACGCTGGTTCATAATAGTAGATTATATTTAATAAATTGCTTAGTTTATTAAACGAATCCTATAAGCTTAGTTAATGATATTTTGATGGTTTTTTACCATTAATGAAACAACAAATCATCTAAACTTGTAGATTATAATATGAAAGTATCTTGGACAAGGGTTCAACTCCCTTCGACTCCACCAAATATTGATTACATTGAACTTAAATAGTTCTTTTTTTATAATAGAAATTTCACACTTAAAGAAAAAATATAAAAAATGTACGATTTTCATTGATAAACATATGTATGCTTTGTGTAATATTAATTACAACTTAAAAAAGGTAGGTGATATTATACAAAATGATATAAATATTTAAAATATATCTAAATAATGATTAAATCATATTAAAGAATAAAATTTAATAAGTAATAACTAATAATAATACAATCAAAAAAATAATGTACGGTAGCAAATATCACAAATTTAAGTCTGCATGAGACTAAAGGTTACTTTATCGTGTGAAGCAGGAAAATATCGGCGAAAGTCGAAAATAATAAATTTTAATTTATTATCTTTGTTCTTAGTAAAATATAAAAAAGTTATACCAGTACACTGGAATAAATAAATGCAATATATAATATTATAAAATAACCCTCAAAGGAGCACATTATGAAATATATATTCTTAGATTTTGATGGTGTAATTAATAATTGGTACCAAATGGAAGGCGTATCACTAGAAAATGCCAAGACATTAAAACAAATAATAGACTTAACTAATGCTAGAGTTATAGCAACAACCTCTAACAAATACTCATTTCAACAACGTGGAATTGATTACTATAAATCAATATTTTACAAAAATTATGTTATTCCACTAAAAGAACTAGTTATTGAAATATATGAAGTTGCACCTTTTAAAAATAACTCAAAAATACTAGAAATTAAAGATTACATAGAGAGTCACAAAATTGAAGACTATCTCATCCTAGATGATGAATTAATTAATGATAGTGAGTTGCAAAAACATCAAGCTTTACCAGATTTATATCTCGGATTACAACCACATCACATAGAGCCTATAATTAATATATTAAATGGTCATTTAGGGTTTTATCCACCAAATTATAAATTAAACGAAACAGCCGAAGAACAAGCTATCAAAATTAATGAATATCACAACAAATATACAAAAAATACCCATAAATAATTGATTATTACGAAAAAAACAAGTAAAATAAAAATTAGGGAGGAATAGAAAATGGAAAAAGTTAAAAAATTGTTATTACCTGTAGTTCTTATTATTATTTTACTATTACCAATTATTATTAATTATGTAAATAACAAAAAGATTTCAGTAATTTCATATGATAAATACACATCTAATGTGTCAAAAGAAAAAGTAACACTTACATATTTTGGTGATACTAATTCAGAAGAATATGCTAAAATCAAAGAAGAATTACTTAATTTAAAAAGTAAATATTCAATTGAAGTTAGTGCTGTAAATACACCGAAATTAAGTACAGAAGAAAAACAAAAATTAACTAGTTCAAATGAAAAGTTTAATAGCAAATCAGTTTTTGTTATAACACAAGATGGTAATACAGTTAAAGTAGTAGATAAAGAAAAAGAAAATGTTAACTTAGATGCTCAATTAAACAAATATATTAACAATGTAATTCCAGATGATGAAATTGCTTATAAAACAGTTTCAACATATAAAGAATTTATGAAATTATATAAGAGTAAAAAAGTAACAATGCATGTTTTTGGACGTAACTCATGTTATTATTGTAATATCTTTAAACCAGTATATAACGATGTTGCAGCTGAAAATAATTTAGATATTTACTACTATGATTCAGACAGCTTTAATAGTGATGAATATAATAAAATATTAAATTCAGGTATAAACATTCCAGCCGAATGTACATCGTCAAAAGAGGAAACTCCTTTATCATCAGGTTTTGGAACACCACTAACATTATATTTAAAAAATGGTAAAGTAGTAGGATGTATTTCTGGATATGTTAACAAAGAAAAGTTAGAAACTAAGTTAAAATCAGTTGGAATGATGAAATAAAGGAGAATATAAATGGCGTCTACTTATGAAATTATAAAAAAATTTAAAGATAAATATCCCGGCACAATATGTTGGAGAATTAAAAAACATGCAAAATTAGTTGACGAAAATTTATATCCCGATGAAGTTGTAAATTATGCCTTTGCTGCTCAAAATAATGCAACTCATGGAAGTATATTTGATACAGCCGTACTAGCTATCACCAATAAAAGACTTATAATTGCTCAAGATTATATTTTGGTAGGATATGATTTAAACTCAATTACACCAGACTTATACAACGATATGCAAATACATGCTGGAATTATTTGGGGAATGATAATTATTGATACAATGAAAGAAACTATTTATTTTTCTAATATATCAAAAAAAGCATTACCAGAAATTCAAAAAGAAATAACATCATACATGATGGAAGCAAAAGCAAAATACTACAAAAAAGAAGTAAAGTAAATAAAGAGTTCAATTAAGAATTCTTTTTTTCTAAAATGGAGAAGTATGAAAAAAATTAATAAAAACGTTAAATTTATATTTGTATTACTATTATTAGTAATTATCTATGTCATCATACTATACACGCCAAAAAACTATGAAATAGATTACATTATTAATAAAGTAAAAATAAATGAAAAATATGACAAATACACTAAAAAATATACCTTTATTTTAACCTATGAAAATACCGATTATCCTCTTATAGTAAATTCTAAATATTTAAAAAAACGTAAATTAATTGAAAATATTAAAATAGTATCAGACGAAAAAGATACTTGTTTAAACACTGACTATCTAGATAATAATAAAATTATTTGTAGCGATTCATCAGGCTTAAAAGATTATCACCTAATTAATGATAAACTTTATAGTGAAAATTACGAGAAAGTTATTAAACCAATCAAAGAAACAACTTATGAAAATATTAAGATTTATAATAACGACGAAACATATCTTATTTGGAATTATAATGGCTATTTAAAGATATCTGAAAATAATGAAAAAATTAATATTTTAAACGAAGAAAAATATAATAATCAATCAACCTATCAAAATGATCGTTACCTAATTATTCCAGACTATGACTCATCATATTACTTTAAGAAAATATATATTTATGACACCGAAAAGAATAATTTGTCAAATATAACCTTTAATTATGAAATATCATACAATCTTTTATATCTTGGAACATTTAAAAATAAAGTTTACTTTTTAGATCTTAAAAACAAGAACGAATATGAATTAAATTTAAAAAAGAAAATAATTAAACTTTTAAATGAAAAAAATAATTATGGATTATTTCTAAATGGTAAGAAATTAGAACACGTTAAAGTTGATACTTTAATTAAAAATGAAGAGATATTTGCTAGTGAAATTAACAATAATTATAGTTTACAAGATAATACATTATATAAAAATATAGATAGATATAAACTAAAAGTAAGTAATAAAAAAATAACTGAAATAGTTAGAATAATAGATGATACAGTTTATTACTTAGTAGATGATACCTTATATAGATATAATGAAGAAACCGGAGAAGAACAACTACTTAAATACAAAGAATGGAAATATAATTATCAAAATCAAATATTTATCTTTAACAAATAATTAATTTAAGAATATCCTATACTAGGGGATGAAAAAATGATTGATATGTATAATGTAAATCAAGATGCCAATAATTACTTTGATTATTATAAAATAAAAAAGGGAGATAATTTATACCAGATAGGTAAAAGTTACAATGTGAATCCTGCTTTAATTGCAATTCTTAACGGTCTAAATCTAAATGATTATATTTATCCAAATGAAACTATAATGGTTCCTAAAGAAGGATATTCATATTACGTAACTAAATCAGGAGATACCCTTAACTTAGTAGCAAATACATTTAATACCAGTGTATCAAACATTCTAAGAAACAACGAAACAATCTATTTACAAGAAGGTCAATTAATAGTTAATAAAATAAGCGAATAGTTTATTTTATTTTTTTTGCATGATATAATTTATTTAAGATAAGGGGCCACAATTTATGATTTTAAAAAAACCATATGCATTTTTAATAAAGAATTTCAAAATAATACACATAATTATCTTTTTATTAGCACTCTTAATTAATGACTATTATGTTAAGATTTATAAATTCTTTAAAAATTATTCATCAAATAATTTCTATGATTACAATATTGCCAAAGATTATTTACCAACATTTATATTCATAGCCGTAATCTTCCTAATCGGATTTTTAAGCATAATGTTTTATTTAATGGCAAAAAAGAAAAAACCAACTAAATTATACATTTTTTCTATAATTTATTATATTGTATTATTAATATCAATGATGTTTATTTATAACAAAATAAATACATTATATGAAGCAACACTAACCCAAAGAGTAAGCAGATTTTATCAAGATATATACTTTCTTTTAAATTTACCCCATTACTATTTTTTATTTATGTATTTAGTAAGAGGTATTGGCTTCGATATTAAAAAATTCAATTTTAGTAAAGATATGCAAGAACTTGAAATAAAAGCAGAAGATAACGAAGAATTTGAGTTTGAGTTTGGTAAAGATAATTATTTAATAAAAAGAAAAATTCACAGATTATATCGTGAAATAATTATCTATTATAAAGAAAATAAATTTTTAATAAATATAGTCGGAGGTTCAATTCTCTCAATTATTCTAGTGACAATTTTTATTAACACATCTATTTCAATTCACAAGTATCATGTTGGAAGTTCTTTAAAAGCTGATAAGTTTATTTATAAATTAAATAATGCCTATGTAACATCTTATGACTATAAAAATAAACAAATTAGTAGTACTAATAAATATATCATATTAGATATGACTTTAACAAACAAAGGCAAATATATTTTAAAACCTGAAGAAATGTACATAATTTATAATGGCAACAAAGAATCAGTATACAAATCAAGCCTTTCAAATAGTTTTTCCGATTTAGGAACAGTCTATAATGGCGATTTAATTCCTAATACACCAACAAATTTATTATTTATTTATGAAGTACCAAAGGAAGCTAAAGTAAATAATTTAAAACTTATGGTATATAAAGGATATGAATATAAAAATGGAGTTACTAATAACATTTATCGTGAATATAAATTTAGTGCTAATAATTTAGATAAAGAAATAAAAACGCAAAAATCATCATTAAATACACTAAACTATCTCGGAAGAACTCTATATGGTAACACAACCATAAAAATTAACAATATTGAAATAAAAGAAAGATATGAATATACTTATCAAAAATGTATAGATGAAAATAATTGCCAAACATTAACAGATATAATTATTCCTGATAATCGTAATCAATATGATCTCTTAATTGTTGATTATGAATTAAATGTTGATGAATCATCTCTTCTTGCTAGAAGCACTAATAATGATATTCAATCAATTATTAATAAATTTTCTAAGATAAATTATAATATTAACAATAGTGAAAGAACATCAACTATATATGGTAAAACATACTCAAATTTAGAAAACAAAATATTTTTTGATATTCCAAATAACATTAAAGATAAATCAGCATCAAAAAGTTATGTAATTAAAACTAGAGAAAATGAGTATTCATATGACTTTAACTAGTCCATTTTATATTGACTTTAAAAAAATTATATAATACAATATTCTTGCAATGCCAAATATTGCATATATTGTATTAGATGGGGCTTTAGCCAAGTGGTAAGGCAAGGGACTGCAACTCCCTGAGCACCGGTTCAAATCCGGTAGGCCCCTCCATTATAAAAAATTGCTCGAACTTTAACGCTTGAGCTTAATAAAAAAAATATCAATTTCAAAATGAAGTTGATATTTTTTAAAATTATAGTTGAAATAGGTAAGTTAAAAAATAAAGCAGGTAGCAATAAGTTTAAAATAACAGCTCAAAAATGGATTAAAGAAAAAATGGAATAATTTAATCAAAAATCCACTTTTTTCATGTGCAATTTTTTAATTTTTTTTGCGTATGTTATTTTGCAAAAATATTACATTTCCAGTTGAAATATTCAAAGAATAATCAGCATTTAAAATTTCATTATATTTTCTATTATGTGAAATACTAATTATTGTTCCTGGATATGATTCTACAAGTTCATAAATTAAATCTAATGCTTCCTTATCTAAATGATTAGTAATTTCATCTAAAACAAGAACGTTTATTTTATGAAAAGCAATTTTAACTAAGTTTACTCTTGTTCTTTGTCCAGGAGATAACATAAAATATTTTTTATCTTTACCATTGTAATTAAAACCAAAATTACTAAGTAAGGTAAAAACTAATGAGGATTCTACTTTATCTAAACCTGATGTTATATATTCGTACACACTAATATTTTTATTATCTATAATAGTATCTTGTGATATATATCCTATTTTAACATCGTTGCCAATTATAACTTTTCCTTCAATAGGTTTAATTAAACCAAGTATTGTTTTAATAAATGTTGTTTTACCACTGCCATTCGGTCCTTTGATATTAATTTTACTTCCAAAATTTATGTTTAAGTTAATAGGAAGAGTTTGAAATGAATCATATCCACATATTAAGTTATCTATATAAATGTTCTTGTTTCCTTTTTCATTATCTAATAAGTCTAAGAAAAAATTAATTTTTTTTCTTTCTTGGAATGTTGGAATATCTATCTCTTCCAATGCTTTTGACAACTTAGAGACTTCAGAAGAACGAGTTCTTTCTTTAGCAAAATTGTTAGCAATTTTATCATTGTCATTGTGTGCTTTAGAATATGTGCCTCGATTTGACCAATCCTTAGCCTTCTGTAATCTAGCCTTAATTCTCTTTCGTTCTTCTATTGCACTTAAATAATTTAGTTTATTTTTCTGATATTCAAGATCTTTTTGTTTTAAATAATCTTCATAACTTAAATTATATTCATTTAACATACCATCAGAAATTTCAAATATTTTATTAACAATATTATTCAAAAATGCTTCATCATGTGAAACTATTATAATGGTTTTTTTTAGATTACGTAAATAATTTTCCAACCAGTTAATTGCTTCGATATCCAGATTATTCGTCGGTTCATCCAATAATAAAATATCTCCGTTACTAAGAAGCATAGTACACAATAAAACTTTAATTTTTTCTCCGCCAGAAAGAGTAAAAATTTTACTATCTAAACTTTTATTTAAATGTAAACCATTTATTATATTTTGCAAATTATTTTCAAATGAATAACCATCAAGTAGTAAAAATTTATTTAATATATCACTATATTCAATCATATTATTTTCTGTTAAATTATTTTCAAGTTCATGAAGTCTGATTTCTAATTTTTCAATACCTGTTTGATTTTTTATATAAACTAATATTGAAAAATTGTCAAATTCATGAGATATTTCTTGTTTTAAATATGCGATGGTTTCATTTTCTAATTTAATTTTTCCAGAGTCTAATTGTAGTTCATTTGCTAGAACTTTAAGAAGAGTAGATTTACCACTTCCATTTGACCCTACTAATCCAACTTTTTCACCTTGTGCTAAATGAAAACTTATATTTTTTAATAATTCATTGTTATTAAATTCAATTTTTAAATTACTTACCTGCATCTATTCCACACTCCTTACATTTAGAATTTTTTTTCCAATTTATAATTTCTGCTTGATATGTGAATAAATTAAACATTAAAGTCTTACCGACTAAACTTGTTTCCTTATATTTAGCAAAATAATTAATAATTTCATTGCTCACTAAACTAGAGATTAATAAACATAGAGGTCCAAATGATGGTACTGGTTCAACATTATTTAAAGGTACTTCAAAACTTTGTTTTTCAATACAACTCAAACATGCAGTTGTTTTAGGCACAACAAAAGGTCCAATCATAGCAACATATTCCGAAAAGCTGCAAAATAATACTGGCTTACCATTTTTAACACATAATTTATTTATTAATCTTCTTATTATTCTTTGAGGTTTATCAACCGTGCATAATACAAAATCTGCTAGTTTAATTTCATTTATAATATCCTCTTCCTTGATTATTTTTAAATTTTTACATTTAACCAGACTGTTTGTTAACTTTTCTTTCATTATTTCTGTCTTTAATTTTCCCAAATCATTACAATTATATGGAAATTGTCTTATTAAATTAGATTCATCAACGACATCATAATCAACTAAAGTAAAATTATTAAATCCAGCTCTTTCTAAAACTATTGCTACATTGGCTCCAATACCGCCTAATCCAAGAATTAAAATATTTTTATATTTAAAATATTAATTAAATATTTTATATTCATCATTAAATATACTGAAAACAAATTTTGTCTATTATATTTTGTATCATTAATCAATCTTTGATATTTTTCAAATTCTATAATGAATTTTTCACCTACTAAATAATCTCTTGCCGATTTAATTTCCTTCTTGTTAATACCAGTTTCTTCATTAACCTTATTAATTAAATCATTTATAGATATTGGCTTTTGTATATTATTGAAAATGCTTAAAATACCTTCATCGTCGTATTCAATTTCTTTTCCAGTATCAGTAAAATTTCCCATTCTGATAATTTTATTGATATTATCTATATAAAATGGTTTGTTTTTATTTATTATTAACATATAACCTCCAAAAATAATAGAGTTCAACACGTTGAACTCTATACTGTAATCAAAACCAATTAACAGTTTTGATCAACGTGACAAGCAAATTTTACAACTCTTAGTTTTTTAACGCCAAATTTCATAACAATTTTCCTCCTTCAATTGAAAGCACAATATAATGATTCGACTTCTAGCAATTATTATACATTTTTTTATATTTTTGTCAATTTATTTGGCAAGTTTGACCAATTATGTAATAATAATTTTTTAAATAAAAATATTTATGCTAATATGACTTTAATGGGGTGAAAATATATAATGCAATTAAATCTTAACGAAAATATATAAAATGTTATTCTAAATATTTTAAAAAAGTGATTTTCCAAATACGTATATGTATGTTATGAATTAAATATATTGCTTTTATGCGTAAAATAAAAGAAAAGTGAATACTATAAATTTTATTATATATGAAAAAAATATTTTAATTTAAAGAATATAAAAGTTTTGGTTACTTGGTTAAGTGATATTAAAATCATAAAAAAATATGCATCTATTTATATATAAATTGATATTAAAATATTAAATTTTTAAAATTAGTTAATCTATATCAAAAATTAACTAAAAACATAAATATTTATGTTAAAATATAATATATAATTAATGAAAGAGGAATATCCATGAAAACATGCGTATTAATTTATAACCCCAATAGTGGCCACGTATTTAAAACAAAATATCTAAAAGAATATAAAGATATTTTAATAAAGAATGGTTATAATCCTAAATTTATTGCTACATGTTATCAAGGTCACGCCAAAGAAATTATATCTCACCTAGAAAAAGTAGATTTAGTTATAAGCATGGGTGGAGATGGTACCTTTAACGAAATAATTTCAGGTAATTTAGAACGAAAAGAGCCATTAATTGTATCCCATATTCCTGTTGGAACTACCAATGACATAGGCGTCATGTTTGGCTATGGAAAAGATGTTAAAAATAATTTAAAACTTTTACTTAAAGGTTGCATCAAAGAAATGGATATTTGCCTAATAAATAATCAACCATTCGTCTATGTTGCCGGTTTTGGTAAATTTATGCAAGTTCCTTATCAAACACCTCGTAAATTAAAGAAAAAATATGGATACATTGCCTACCTAATTGAAGGAATAAAAGACTACTTTAGCCCTACCAAGTTATATAAAATAAAATATAACGTTAATGGTATATCTAAAACAGGATATTACTCATTTATATTAATATCTAATGCAAATCGAATCGCAGGAATAAATAACTTCTATCGCAATGTTAAACTAGATGATGACCAATTTGAAGTCTTACTATGCAACTTTAATCGCCGCATTGATTTAATTAAAACATTCTCATTATTAATGACTATGGATGCATCTAAAGTATCAGGCGTAGAATTCTATAAAACCAATCATCTTGAATTAGAGTTTGAAGATTATCCTAAGCATGGATGGTGTATCGATGGAGAAAAATTAAAATATCGAACTCTAAAATATGACATTAAAAATATTAATCATATCAAAATCATGTTACCAACTAAAAATATAAATAAAATATTTGTAAATAAAAAAATTGATTAAACTACCTAATCAATTTTTTCTTTTTTAATATCACATATCCAATAATTATTGATAATGATCCAATAGATATTCCTATACCTGTTTTAAAATAAGGAATTTTATATTCTAATGTAATTTCATGTTCTCCTTCCGTAACATTAAATCCCAAAAGTGAATTACCAATTAGAAAAGTATCAGTTTTTATGCCATCAACATAAACATTCCATCCCTCATCATAAGGTATAGAAGTATATATTGTACCTTCCTTACCTGAAGTGGTACCATTAATTTTATCTTCTTCAAAATTACTTAGTGCTACTTTATTATTACTAACTAATTTATTAACTTTATTTAATTTATTATTATCCACATAATAAATATAAGCATCACTATAAGCATCACTTTCTATCTCATTACTATATGAAATATAAATTGTATCACAATTAGTAAAATGTATGATTTTATTCTCACTTACATTTTCCGAAACATTATAATCATAAGTAGTATCGATATTAGAATTTTCACCCTCTCTAACATACAAAACATTATTAACAATTAAAGAATTAATTGAATTTCCAAAATAAATATACCCTTCATTTTTATTTAGTTTATACTTATGAACAATACCGTCATCAAATTTTACTATTGTATCATTAACAACTTTATTTTTAACTAAAACGTTATCAATTTCATACGCTTTTTTTACAAAATTATTTTGATTTTCAAATGGATCATCACTTAAAAATTCCCAATTAACTATATCCTTGTTAACTTTATACATTAAATCTGAATAATACTTAG
This sequence comes from Caryophanales bacterium UBA6331, assembly GCA_002438065.1. GTDB lineage: Bacteria > Bacillota_I > Bacilli_A > RF39 > UBA660 > CAG-533. The sequence goes on from DJSP01000086.1 coordinate 30,595, forward strand.
ATTTATATACATAATTATCATTAATTACATCAGTAAAAAATAAATCATAATTCATATTTTCACTCATATCTCCAATAATGTATTTTAAATTAAACATTATATTATATATTGGTGTATTATCTCCAAATGAAAAACTATTAATTAAATTACCAGGCATTCCCAAATTGTATTCAAGTACAGCCAAATTTTCATATTCCATTGAACTAAAAGCCGTTATACCATAATAACCATACCACGAAGGGTCATTAAACGTTTTCATATCTTTTTTTTCAATTCTATAAAATAATTCCGCATCATTATCTTTAATATAATCTAAATCGCTTTCTATAGTGTTATAATCAAAGTAAAAATTATTTAGATTCTGATCAATATTCCAACAACCGTTGATACTAATAATTGCTTCTAAACAAACCGTTATAATACCAATAATAGGTATAAACTTACTTTTTTCATTAAAAAACTTATAAATAACATAAAGCAAAAACCATAAAATAACAATTATAAAATTAAAGACAATAGTCGTATCTAAAATATTAAAACTTTTAATAAAATAAACAGAACCAGCAAATAGTAAAGTAAGAACAAAAATAATTATTACAATATATTCCTTAACTATAACTATCTTATGAATAGAATATGCACTAATAATTAAAAATATAAATGGATAAATAAATGAATATCTATAAGGTAAATCATTTGGTACATGAAAGGCATGCCATATAAAATCTAAAGGAGCCCAAAAGAAACTTAAAATCATTATTCCAAGCATCAAACTATAACCAATTTTAACTCTTATTTTAATATCTTTATTAAACAAAAATAATACAAATAAAGGTAGCACTATAATACTACTAGATATATTTGGAGCGTTTATAGCATCACTTTTAAATACTGTAGTTGTTACTCCACTTAAATGATTATAAATAAACTCTATCAATGTAAAACTATAATATTGACTACTTGGCCATACATCACTAGTTGCACTTATTCCAGATAATGATTTAAACATTGGTATTAAAGCAACTGCACATAATCCCCCAGCAAGTAACGAACAAATGCCAAACTTTAAACACTTTTCTAAGTATATTTTTATTTTTAACTTATCTTTAACAACAAACAAATATATTAAAAAATAAATTAAACTAAATATACATAACATAAAGCCAATAAAATAATTACTAAATAGCATGCATGCTAAACTAAAAATATAAAGACAATATTTATCCTCATCAACTAGTTTTTCAATTCCCATAACAACTATTGGAAGCAGTACCAAACCATCAAGCCACATGATATTCCAGTAATAAGCTGTAAAATAATTATTAAAAGCATAAATAATCGCAATTATTGAATGAATATAATTTTTCTTTTTAAATTTATAATTAAGAAATATATTCATAGCAACTGCTGATACAACTGCCTTAAGTCCAATTATAACAGAATATGATGCTAGTAAATTTTCTCTTTTTACAAAAAATAATATAATATTAAAGAAACTACTCATATAATTAAAATAATTTCTAAAAAACGGAAGCCCCATCCCCATGTTAAAAGAATAGATAAAATTACTGCCGTTTTTAACTCTATCAAAGAACTCTCCCATCATTGGACCATATTGATGATAAAAATCAACTGCTAGCATTGAATATTTTCCAAATGGAGCTACCTCATTAATTACATACAAGATAATTATAACGACAAGAGCACATATAAATGTTAACAACAAATTTTTATAATTTTTCCATATGTTTTTAATACTTATTTTTTTCATAAAACCTCCTAAAAAAGTATAGCATAGAATAAGGATAATATAAAAGCCTAAAATGTGTCCAATGTGTGCATAAACATGCGATTTTTCTTGACTTTTTACCCTATTTTGTAGTAGTATGTACTATGTTTGGAAAGAGGGAAAGATTATGGATAAAATAATTAATATAGCCGTTGTAGCCCATGTAGATGCTGGTAAAAGTACTTTAGTTGATGCATTACTAGAACAAAATGGTGCATTCGGTGAAAGAGATCAAATTGTAGACTGTGTTATGGATAGTAACGATATTGAAAGAGAAAGAGGAATTACAATTTATTCTAAAAACTGTTCAATAAGATATAAAGACTATAAAATTAATATAGTTGATACACCCGGACATGCAGACTTTTCATCAGAAGTTGAACGTGTAATTAAAACAGTAGATACAGTTATTCTTTTAGTAGACTCATCAGAAGGACCAATGCCTCAAACAAGATTCGTTCTTAAAAAAGCATTAGAACATAATCTAAGACCTATCTTATTTATTAACAAAATCGACAAAAAAGATGCTAGACCTGAAGAAGTAGTTAATATGACCTTCGATTTATTCTGTGAACTTAACGCTACCGATGAACAATTAGATTTCCCAATTATTTACGGAGTTGCTAGAGATGGAATTGCTAAATATTCTTTAGATGACGATAGTACTACTATTGAACCATTATTAGAAACAATTTTAAAGCAATGCAAACCATATGAAGGAAGTATAGACGATAAATTACAATTACAAATTTCTAACTTAGGATATGATGAATATATCGGAAGATTAGGAATTGGTCGTATTACTAAAGGTGTAGTAAAATCAGGTGAAACAGTATCATTAGTTAAAAACGATGGAACAATTACTAATTTTAAAATAACTAAATTATTTGTTAATGAAGGAATTAAAAAAGTTGAAAAACAAGAAGCTTATTATGGAGATATCGTAACAATTGCCGGATGTTCTCATATTTCTATTGGAGATACAATTAACGAACTTAACTGCATTGATCCATTACCTCCAATTGAAATAGAAAAACCAACTCTATCAATGAATTTCGTAGTAAACAATGGTCCATTTGCTGGCCAAAGTGGTAAATTCTTAACAACTAGACATATTAAAGAAAGATTAGAAAGAGAATTAGAAACTAACGTTGGTTTAGAAGTAGAAGAATTACCATCATCAGACGGATTTAAAGTAAGCGGTAGAGGAGAACTACATTTATCAATTCTTTTAGAAAACATGAGAAGAGAAGGATATGAATTATGTGTATCAAAACCAGAAGTTTTATTTAAAGAAATAGATGGTAAAAAATGTGAACCATTTGAAACAGTTATCGTAAATGTTCCTAATGATTATGCAAGTACTGTAATTAATGCCCTACAAGAAAGAAAAGGTATGCTTCTTAAAATGGAAAATGAAGAAAACTATACTCATTTAGAATTTGAAGCTCCAACAAGAGGATTACTAGGTTATCGTAGTGCTTTCATAACTGATACTAAAGGAGAAGGAATTATGGTTAGATCATTCAGTGATTATAAACCATATGCTGGACCTATTGCATCAAGAAAAAATGGTGTATTAGTATCTATGGAAACAGGTAAGAGTTTAGGTTATTCTCTATTTAACCTACAAGAAAGAGGTACTTTACTTATTGGACCAGCTACTGATGTATATGTTGGTATGATAGTTGGTATTAACAATAGAGATAATGATTTAAATGTTAACCCATGTAAAAATAAAGAAATGTCTAATACCAGAAGTAAATCAAGTGACGAAGCAATTAACTTAATTACACCAAAAACATTTAGTTTAGAAGAATCACTAGAATTTATTGCTGATGATGAATACGTTGAAATAACTCCTGCGGTTATCAGATTGCGTAAAAAGATATTAGATCCAAAAGCACGTTTTAGAGTAAGTAGATAATAATTAAGTAGAATTTAATTTAGATTCTGCTTTTTTAATACTAAATAAGTAATTATGTTTTCCTACAGGAAAACATATAATAAAAACGTCAATTATATTTTCCTTAAAGAAAACATAATTGACAAACAACATATAAAATTATATAATTACATTGAGGCGATACTTTTATGGTAAAAAGAGAAAAATATTTATCTCAAATTAGAGATTTTTATGATAAAGATATAATAAAAATAATTACCGGAATAAGACGTTCTGGCAAATCAGTATTATTAAAACAAATAATAGATGAACTATTACAACTAGGAATAGACAGCAATCATATTATATATATCAATTTTGAAGATGTTAAATATGCAAATATAACTAATTTTATGGATTTAAATAATTATGTAACATCATATATGCAAGATGATAACAAATATTATTTATTTTTTGATGAAATCCAACAAGTTGATAAATGGGAAAAAACTATTGTATCGCTTAAATCTACTCGTAACACATCTATTTTTATCACCGGCTCAAATTCAAAATTATTATCTGGAGAACTTGCTACTTTACTTTCCGGAAGATATGTATCATTTAGAATAGCCCCATTTAGCTTTAAAGAAATTGTTGAACTAAAAAATTTACAAACAAAAGAAGAAATAAAGCAAGAATTTTTAGAGTACATTTTATGGGGAGGAATGCCTCAAAGATTTGAATTTCCAAATGAAGAATCAATGAAAACATTTCTAAAAGATATATTTAATTCCATAGTACTAAAAGATATAGTTAAAAGATATAATATTAAGAATGTTACAATATTTGAAAGAATAATGGAGTATCTTGTTACCAATCCTTCACAAGTTTTTTCCATTAAAAATATGTTAGCAGAATTTGAAAAAGAAAATATTCCTATTTCAACTAAAACAGTTTATGAATGTCTAGATTATGCCGAAGTGTCAATGCTTATGATAAAAGCATCAGAATATGATATAAGAGGTAAAAGAATATTATCCAGAAAAGACAAATATTATTTAACTGATTTAGGACTTGGCCAAATATTAAACACCAATAAAAAAGCCCAATATGGTGCTTATCTAGAAAACATAGTTTTTAATGAATTACTATATAGAGGATATGAAGTAAGCATCGGAAATAATAATGGTAAAGAAATAGATTTTGTTGCAACTAAATATAATCAAAAAGAATATTATCAAGTTTGTTACTATCTAAATGATGAACAGGTTGTGGAAAGAGAATTTGGTGCATATTCTGATATTAATGATAATTATCCAAAATATGTAATTTCAATGGATGAATTAGATTTTTCTCAAAATGGAATTATTCATAAAAATATAATTGATTGGTTATTAACTAAACAGCAATAACTATTAAGTAAGTAAATATCACTTACTTTTTATTTGCCTCAATTAATTTATCAATTTCTTCTTTCATTATATTTATCGCTTCTTCTATTTGTTCCAAATCAAGCTCATTTTTCATATCATTATTGTTTTTATTATTATTACTATTATCATATTGATACATTTGTAAAAAAGCTGCATTAGTTTCAAGAATTTGTCCAATTAACATCAACCAGTTTCCCAAAGCATTTTGTACATAACTATTAAAAGGATACGTAAGAGCATAACCTATAATTAATGCTGCTAAAGTATCAACTCTAGAAGCAGTTTCCTCTTCCTTGCTATTCATAATAAAGTATATGTTCGCTTGATATCAAATATTAAAAAATGGTATAATTAACAAGGAAAGAAGGAATTAAAATGGAATTAAAAGGAAGTAGAACTGAAACAAATTTATTAGCTGCTTTTGCTGGTGAAAGTCAAGCACGTAATAAATATACATTCTATGCATCCCAAGCAAGAAAAGATGGCTATGAACAAATAGCATCAATATTTGAAGAAACAGCAAATAATGAAAAAGAACATGCCAAACTATGGTTTAAAGAATTACATGGTGGTAAAGTTCCATCTACAATAGATAACTTAAAAGACGCTGCAAATGGTGAAAACTATGAATGGACTGAAATGTACAAACAATTTGCTGAAATTGCTAGAGAAGAAGGCTTTGATAAAATAGCAGAATTATTTGAAAAAGTAGGCGAAATTGAAAAACATCATGAAGAAAGATATTTAAAATTAGTAGGAAACATAAATGATAACCTAGTGTTCCAAAGAGGAGAAGAAAAAGTATGGATTTGCCGTAACTGCGGTCATATTACTTATGGAACAACCGCTCCAGAAGTATGTCCAGTATGCAATCATCCTCAAAGTTATATGGAATTAAAAGCTGAAAATTACTAATACAAAAAGAGATTCAAAAAAACGAATCTCTTTAATTTTATTCAAATTTATGAGAAGGTAAAAATTCCTTACTAAGTAATCCTTTAGACTGAATCTTCTTAAATAATAGTTCATTAAGAACAATATCAAACTCCCCAATAAACTCATAAATAACAGGATTAAAATCTAACTTAACCTTATTAAAATCAAAATATTTATATTGATCACTAAAATTACTAGATAACCCGTTTAATTCAATAAAATCATAACTATTCTTAAAAGTACTAATCAAATAATTATATAAATAATACTGTGCATAAACATTATCGTTATCATAATCTTCTAAAACAATACTAACCCTATTTTGATATTTAACAATAACAACACCACCTACATACTTAAACTTATTATATTTAAGTCCAGCTGTAGCATCAACAACCTGATTTTTATATTTTAATAAATCCTTATCACTTTGCATCTTCTTATTAACAGTATCATCACTATTGTCAGTTTGAATTAATTCATTATAATAATTATTATTTTCCAGTTCCTTATTATATCTTTCTCTAGCATTAATCAAACACTGTTCATAATTAACCTTTACAAGTATTAATTCTGCCGAATCAAAATAATTTAAAATACTCTTATAATAAGAAATACTTTGATAACTATCTTTACTAGCAATATCATATAAAATATCAAGATCTTTTTTATCCATAACTTCAATGCTTAACCCATTTTCATTAGCAATATTCATTATTTCTTTAATTTCATTATTTTCTACATATTTCTTTAAATTAATATAAGGATTAATTCTTGGAAACATAAAATCTAAAGGATATATTTCTCTTCTTCTTTTAAAACCCATATTTTTAAGTTCATCAATAATACTAACATTTTGATTATAGTTAGAAGAATAATTACTCTTTTTATTTATTTCTCCAATAATAATTTCCGGATTAATCTTCAAAAAAGAGTATCCTTTCCTTTTATAATGTGCATTTAAATCTTTAATAAACATCTTTAATATTTCCGTTTTATAATAATCAACTAATACTCCTTTAGGTGCATAAACATATTTAGCAAAAGTACCAATTTTTTTCTTTAAAATTAAAGAAGCACCGACTAAGTTATTACTATCATCTTTATATCCAATTAAATCATAAGTATATCCCATATCGCTCATAACCTTAGCATATTCTATAGTTTGACAATAATTTCTAAGTGGATGATTATTTACAAATTCAGTAAATTCATTTGATTTTAAATTAACTATTCTCATATAAGCACACCTCTACTACAATATTTTAACAAATTTTTAATTAAAAGTCTTTATGTTTTTATTCCTTACAACTTAATACAGAAGATACCGGTATAATTAAATTATTATTATCTAAACTTATTAAATCATCATAAAAACAAATTATTCCCCCTGTTCCAATTTCTTTTCCTGATTTTTTTAAACAATCAAAATTTTTTATCATTGATTTATTAGGACTTGCCGTTTTTTTAATTTCAAATGGATACAACTTATTATTATTATAAAAAATCAAATCAATTTCATTCTTTTCCTTATCTCTATAATAAGAAATGTTAGGATTTATTCCTCTTGCGTTATAAGATTTAATGATATCACTTATTATATAACATTCTAAATAATGCCCAGCACTACTACTTAATTGTAAATCTCTTGCACTTTGCCATCCAGCTAAATAAGCAGCAAGCCCAGTATCCATAAAATATATTTTTGGTAAGTGAGTTAATCTTTTAATTTCACTTGATCTATATGGCTCCAATAAATAAACAAGGCCAGAAGCAGTTAATACCGATAACCAAGCCTTAGCAGTTGGTACCGTAATCCCTGCATCAAGTGCAAGAGAAGTATAATTTAATTGCTCTCCAATTCTAGAAGCAACACTTACAATAAAAGTTTTAAATGCTTCTACATTTCCTATATCTAATATTGACCTTACATCTCTTGCAATATAAGTGTCTATATAAGATTGAAAATATACATTCCTATTAATTCCTTCAGTATTATATAACTCAGGCATTCCTCCATTATAAATAATTTCAAATAACTTATTTACATCAATATTTGGTGCTTTTTTTATGTTATTAGGACTAAATAATTCCTTCTTATTACATTTAGAAATTTCTCCATATGTAAAACTATTTAAATTTATTATTCCAACTCTTCCCGCTAAAGATTCACATGCATTTTTCATTAAATGAAATTGTTGAGAGCCAGTAATCCAATATAATCCTTTTGAATTAGATTCATCTACTTTAATTTTTATATAATTAAATATTTCTGGGACATATTGTGCTTCATCAATTAATAGTGGAGCAGGATGTTCTTCTAAAAATAATTTGGGATCTTCCTTTGCTTGATCTCTTAAAACTTTATCATCAAATGTAACATAATTCATATTATCTGGCTTTAATTTCATAAGTAAAGTTGTTTTTCCAACCTGCCTAGGACCAGTAACCAATAAAACTTTAAATGTTTTACTAATGTTCTTAATTATATCTTCTGCTTCTCTATATAACATAATCATTAAATCCTTTCTCTAATTAATCCAATTTTATCATCCAATTTTAAATTAGTCAATATGTATATTTTAAATTAGTCAGTATCATCACTTTAAATTAGTCATATTAACAATCATCAACTTTACACCAATATTATAAAAATTATAAAAATAATTGCGTCATCCATATTAAAATACTATAATTAAATTAAGATAAAGGAGACATTATGAAAATAATAGATTTAAAATCAAGAGAAATATTAGATAGTAGAGGCAATCCAACTGTAGAAACAGATATGTATTTAGAAGATGGTACCTTTGTAAGAGCAAGTGTTCCCTCAGGTGCATCAACAGGTTCTAATGAAGCCTTGGAATTAAGAGATAATGATAAATCAAGATATAATGGAAAAGGTGTTTTAAAAGCAGTTAATAACGTAAATACTATCATAAGAAATAATCTAATTGGACTAGATCTAAATCAACAAGAAATAGATAAATTATTAATTAAATTAGATGGTACTAAAAATAAATCTAACTTAGGTGCTAACGCTATTTTAAGCGTGTCATTATGTGTTATGAAAGCAATGGCTAAAATTAAGCATAAAGAGCTTTACGAATTATTTGCAGGCCCATATACCATGCCACACCCAATGATGAATATAATTAATGGTGGAGTTCATGCATCAAGTGGTTTAGAATTTCAAGAATTCATGATTGTGCCTAAACAAGACACTTTTAAAGAAAGATTAAGATGTGGTTCTGAGATATTCCATAAATTACAAGAACTACTAAAAAAGAATGGTTTTTCTACAGCAGTAGGAGATGAAGGTGGCTTTGCTCCAAACTTAGATAAAATAGAAGATGCCCTAGATTACATAGTTAAAGCTATGAAAGAAGCAGGCTATACTCCAGGAGTAGATGTATTTATCGCCTTAGATGCTGCTGCAACTGAATTTTATGATGGTGAATTTTATACAGTTAACAAAACCAAAATAACCAAAGAAGAATTAATAAATTTTTACAAAGATCTAATCAAAAAATATCCAATTATAAGTATTGAAGATGCAGCATCTGAAAATGACATTGAAACAATTAAAACCTTAACTAAAGAAATAGGCGATAAAATAATGTTAGTAGGCGATGATTACTTTGTTACTAATATAGATTATCTAAAACAAGGAATAGAACAAAAATATAACAATTCAATCTTACTCAAAGCCAATCAAATAGGAACAATATCCGAAATGCTTCTAACAATTAAATTAGCTAAAGAACATAACTTTAAAACAATAATTTCCCATCGTAGTGGCGAAACCGAAGATACATTTATAGCAGATTTAGCAGTAGGACTAAATCTAGGCTATATTAAAACAGGATCTCTATCAAGAGGAGAAAGAATTGCAAAATATAACGAGTTGCTTAGAATTGAAGAACAATTAGAAAATAAAACTTGGAATATGTAACCTAAACTCTATCATATTGGTAGAGTTTTTCATAATTTATGTAAAATATTTGTTAATAAATAAACAAGTATACGTAAACCCAATTGCACAAAATAAAATAATATATTAAAATTTAAATAAGTAAGGATTGATAATATATGAATAAAAACAATAAAAAAACAATTTTATTTTTATCAATTTCAATTGTAATAATGTCTACATTGTTTATTTCAATTGCTTATTCTTATTTTGTTGCCAAAATAAAAAATAATGAATCTGAATCTACCATATCTGTTGCTGGTGGAGAAATGATAATTAATTACCAAGACAATACTGGTACAATTACTGCATCAAAAATAATACCATCATGGACAACTACAAAAAAGTTTACTGTTTCCGGCAAAAATGATACTGAAATAAATGATGTTACAACTGATAATAATATGTATTATAAAATAGTTCTTGTAATAGATAATAATACTTTTAGTAAAGGTGCTTTAACATATAGCTTAGAACAAGACTCTTCTTCAGCAAGTAATGGACAAATGGCAACGAATACATCAGGCACAATAAATCAAAGTGGAGAACAATATCTAGGCCACGGTTACTTTTCAACAACATCCACATTTGTAAACCATACTTACAATTTAACAATATCATTTCCCGATACCGGAAAAGACCAATCAATAGATAACGCTAAATCATTTGCCGGTCATATTGTGATATCAGAATATACATTTTCAACACCATTTGATCAAGCTAGTTGGGATGAAATAGCAAATAATGTTAAAGCAGGTAAGGCTGAACAATTATATCCAGTAGGATCCGAAAAAGAAGTAAAAATAGATGGAAAGAGTTATACAGTTAGAGTAGCAAATAACACAACACCAGATGAATGTAACGGAGAAGATTTTTCCCAAACTGCCTGCGGATTCGTAGTAGAGTTTGTCGATATAGTTGAAAATAGAACAACTGGATTAACTAATGAAAATACTAAAACATATGTTGATAGCGAAATTAGAACATATCTAAATAATGACTTTTATAAAAAATTACCATCAGATTTACGTAGTTATATAATTCCTACTAATGTAAAATCTCTCATAGGAAACTGGAATGTTCAATTTCGAAACTATGAAGAAGTAACATCAAAAGATAAAATATTTTTGTTAAATTCTACGGAATTGACTGGAAAATATGTATATTATCCAACTTTCATTGCATCAACTAGACAATTAGACTATTATTATTCCAAACAATATGACAGTTCCACAAATCAATCCATTGCCATCAAACAATACAACAATAACGCTTCTAGTTGGTTACTTCGAGATAGATTAATACATATGGAAACTGGAAATGATTTAGTAGCAATCAATAATTCTGGATCAGCTACATACTTTACAACTTTAAATAATAGTTATGGAGTAGCACCAGCGTTCCGTATTGGATAAAAAATATAATAATCTATATAGAAAGGACATACTATGAATAAAATAAAAAAATATGAAATGCCAATATTAATTTCAATTTCCATTTTAGTGTTTATTGCACTAGTAAGTGTTTCATATGCTTATTTTAAAGCTAGAATAAACAATTTAGAATCAGTTTCAACTATTGCGTTTACATCTGGCGAAATGACTATTAACTATGAAAATAATTCTGCTGTCTTAACAGGTACTAATATTACACCTGGTTGGAGTACAACTAAAACGTTTACATTAAAAGGAAAAAACGATTCAAAACCAACCGATACACAACCAGATAACAATATGTACTATAAAATAGGTATTGCCGTTGATATTAATACATTTACACAAGATGCAATAAAATATTTGCTAGAAAAAGATAGCACATCTTCCGCAAATGGACAGATGCAAGATGCAACATATGGAAGTGTTCCTCAAACTGGAACTAAATATATTGGTAAAGGGTATTTTACTGAAACATCAACTTATGTAAATCATATTTATAAATTAACAATATCTTTTCCCGATAATGGCGAAAATCAATATAAAGATAATGATAAACAATTTGCCGCTCATGTTGTAATAGAAAAGTCATCAAGTTCTGAAACTATTGATACACCATCAGTGCCAACTGCCACATATTACATTGCAAATTTATATGAAACATCGGCAGATAATGAAGGGTTGGAACAAGATGATACAGATGATAAAAATATAAGATATGTAGGAGCAACACCAAAAAACTATATTAAATTTAATAATGAAACATGGAGAATAATCGGCGTATTTAACGATATTACAACTATAGATGAAAACGGAAACAAAAACCAAGAATCATTGATAAAAATAATAAGAAATGAATCATTAGGGGAATATTCCTGGGACACATGTGAATCTAGCATAAATTCAGGAAATGGAATTAATGAATGGAGCCAAGCTGATTTAATGTATGAACTAAATTGTGATGGAAACGAAAATTCATTATATTGTCGTGAAGATATAGTAGATGGTTATTTATCATTAAATCCAACAACCGAATCACCAACATGGTACAATGGAACAAACAATACAAAAACTGCAACTTATGATTATGGAAAAAATATAAAAAGCAGTGAAGTAGGTAAAATCGCAAATGTAATATGGAATTTAGGAGGCTATTCGACTGCTATTGTAACAGCCTATGATATGTATAACCATGAAAGAGGTTATGAATATATAAGTAATCCATCTGATGGTGAAAATAGAACAACAGAGTGGAATGGAAAAATTGGACTTATGTATCCAAGCGACTATGGCTATGCATCAACTGATACAACATGTAGATCAAATTTAAATGATATAAGTTGTTCAAATTTAAATTGGTTATTTAATAATGAGCATCAATGGACACTAACACCAAGTTCAAATCTATCTACAGGAGCATTTTATTTATATCAAGCAGGATATTTTGGAAACAGGGCATACGTTCGTAATACTGAAGCTGTTCGCCCAGTACTTTTCTTAAAATTTAATGTGGTCATAACAGCAGGAGTAGGAGAAGTAGAGGATCCTTATATCATTGGATAAATTATTATTATTTCAAAAAAATTCAACATGTGGTTGGATTTTTTTAATGTTTTTTATTTTCTCCAATTTT
>DJSP01000093.1:0-49583 GCA_002438065.1 Caryophanales bacterium UBA6331
ATATCGAAAAAAGCCCATAAATCTAGGTAGTTTATCCACAACTTTCAGTCACTTATCCACATAAAAATGCCTTAAATAGGCATTTTTATGGTTATCAACATTATTTAGATTATTATTCTAGGTTGTGAATAGTAACCAAAAAAATGTTAACCATGTGTAAATATTTTAAATAAAATATACCTAAATGTTAAATTTATTGATATAATTAAAAGAATTTGTTTGACAAACTCTTTTTTTAATTGATATAATTTAGATTGGAACTGTGCCGGCTTTTGTCCGGTTATAGCAGAAAAAATATATTGTTTGGGGTGAAAATGAGTGGCGTACAAAAAAGCTAAATTTGGCGATCATGCCGAGAGAATTACATTCTCAAAAACATCTAATAATTACGAATTAGCTGATTTATTAGATATTCAAAAGAAATCATTTGATTGGTTTCTAACAGAAGGAATAAAAGAGGTATTTGAAGATTTATTCCCAGTAGAAAGTTTCACCGGAAATATTTCTCTAGAATTTGGTGAATATTCCTTTGATGAGCCTAGATACTCAATTAAAGAGTGCAAAGAAAGAATGCTTACATTCGCAGCACCTTTAAAAGTAGAAGCAAGAGTTTTTATTAATGAAACAGGTGAAGTAAAAGAACAAGAAGTTTTCTTAGGTGACATGCCTATGATGACCGAAGCAGGAACATTCATTATTAATGGTGTAGAAAGAGTTATTCAATCACAATTAGTAAGAAGTCCATCTATTTACTTTAAACGTGAAATTGATAAAAACGGTCGTCCAGTTGTTTCTGGAGAAGTTATTCCAAATAAAGGAACATGGTTAGAATTCGAATTAGACGCTAGAGACGTTATCTACGTAAGAATTGACCGTACTAGAAAAGTTACAATTACAACACTTTTAAGAGCACTTGGATTATCAAGTGATGAAGCAATCAAAGAAGTATTTGGCGAAGATAATTACTTTATCAATAACACATTAGAAAAAGATAGTACTAAAAATACCGATGAGGCTTTAATTGAAATTTATGAAAAATTAAAACCGGGTGAACCAGCTACCCTTGATAGTGCTAAGAATCAATTAGTAGTTAGATTCTTCGATAAATTTAGATATGACCTAGCAAAAGTAGGACGTTATAAATTTAATCGTAAATTAAACGTATTAGATAGACTATTAGGTTGTACACTTGCTGAAAACTTAAAAAATGGTAAAGAAATAATCGCTAAAGAAGGCGAAGTAATTGATAAAAAACGTTTAGAAGAATTAAGACCATACTTTGCTGATGGATTAAACGTTAAAGAAGTTACAATAAATGAAGATTTAGATACATATAACAAGATTCAAGAAGTTGTTGTATATGATAAAAAAGATCCAACTAAGAAAGTAAATATTATTGGAAATGACCAAAGTATTACTGAAAGAAGATTAACTATTTCTGATGTTTATGCAGCAGTAAGTTATTATTTAAATTTACTTGCTAATATTGGTAATATTGATGAAATAGATAACTTAGGAAATCGTCGTGTAAGACAAGTTGGAGAATTAGTTCAAACTCAATTTAAAGTTGGTATGGCTCGTATGGAAAGGGTTATTCGTGAAAGAATGACTACTCAAGAATTAGATACAGTTACACCAAAAACATTAATAAATATTAGACCAGTAACAGCAGCGCTTAAAGAATTCTTTGGTTCATCTCAATTATCAAAATTCATGGATCAAATCAACCCAATTGCTGAGTTAACTGATAAGAGACGTCTATCATCTTTAGGGCCAGGTGGTTTATCAAGAGATCGTGCTGGTATGGATGTACGTGACGTTAACGAATCACACTATGGTCGTATTTGTCCAATTGAATCACCAGAAGGTGCCAACATCGGACTTATTACATCACTTGCAAGCTATGCAAAAATTAATGAATATGGATTTATTACAACTCCATATCGTAAAGTAGAAAACAAACATATCTTAGATGAAGTAGTTTATTTAACTGCTGATGAAGAAGCAGACTATTACATTAGTCAATCAACTATTAATATTGATGAAAATAATAATATCGTTGATGAACAAGTAGTTGCCAGACTTAATGGTGAATCAGTTATGGTTAAATCAGATTTAGTTAACTATATCGACGTATCACCATCACAAATCGTTTCAATTACAACAAGTTGTATTCCATTCTTAGATCACGATGATGCAAGACGTGCCCTAATGGGTTCAAACATGCAAAGACAAGCTGTACCTGTATTAAGACCAGAATCACCAATTGTTGGAACTGGTGTTGAATATGTTGCCGCTAGAGACTCAGGATCAACAATCGTTGCTAAAGCAGACGGTGTAGTAGAATACGCTGATGGTAAAAAAATCGTTATTAAAAACGCTAAAGGAAAAGATGAATATTATTTAGCATCATTTGAAAGAAGTAATGCCGAAAGTAATATTTCCCATAACCCAATTGTTAAAAAAGGTGAAAAAGTTCATCGTGGTGAAGTTATCGCTGATGGACCAGCTACTCAAAATGGAGAATTAGCTCTAGGTAGAAATATGGTAGTAGCGTTCATGACATGCAATGGTTATAACTATGAAGATGCCGTTGTATTAAATGAAAAATTAGTTAAAGATGATGTTTATACAACATTACATATTGAACATTATGATATTGACTGTCGTGATACAAAATTAGGACCTGAAGAAATTACAAGAGATATTCCAAATGTTGGAGAAGATGCTCGTAAGAATTTAGATGCTAATGGTATCGTAAGAATTGGTACTGAAGTACATGAAGGAGATATCCTAGTTGGTAAAGTTACTCCAAAAGGAATGCAAGAATTAACTAGTGAAGAAAAATTATTACATGCAATCTTTGGTGAAAAAACTAGAGAAGTAAGAGATACTTCACTTAGAGTTGCTCATGGTGCCGACGGAATTGTTCATGACGTAAAAGTTTATACAAAAGAAAATTCTGATGAATTAGCTCCAGGAGTTTCAAAAATCGTTCGTGTTTATATAATTCAAAAACGTAAGATTCAAGTTGGAGATAAAATGTCAGGACGTCACGGTAATAAAGGTGTTATTTCCCTTATTTTACCAGAAGAAGATATGCCATACTTACCAGATGGTACTCCAGTTGATATTGTTCTTAACCCACAAGGTGTTCCATCTCGTATGAACTTAGGACAAATCCTAGAGTTACACTTAGGAATGGCTGGTAAAAAATTAGGCGTTAAATATGCAACTCCAGTATTCGATGGTGCAACAGTTGATGAAATTAAAGAAGAAATGGCTAAAGCTGGTATGGACTTAGATGGTAAGACAGAACTGTATAATGGACGAACTGGTGAAAAATTTGAAAACCGTGTTGCCGTAGGTGTTATGTATATGATCAAATTACATCACATGGTAGATGATAAAATTCATGCTCGTTCAACTGGACCTTACAGTTTAGTAACACAACAACCATTAGGTGGTAAAGCCCAATTTGGTGGTCAAAGATTCGGAGAAATGGAAGTTTGGGCGCTTGAGGCTTACGGCGCGGCTTACACGCTTCAGGAAATACTCACCGTTAAGTCGGACGATGTTGTGGGACGCGTTAAGACCTACGAATCGATCGTTAAAGGTCAGAACATTCCGAAGCCGGGCGTTCCCGAATCGTTTAAGGTTCTTATTAAAGAGCTTCAGTCACTGGGGCTTGACGTTAAGGTTCTTGATAAAAACGATGAAGAGATCGACTTAAAGCAGACCTTCGACGATGACGACGATATCGGTCTCGGCACTCCGGCTATTCCTGAGGGCGAGGATATGGATTTTGAAGGCGATACGGTAGCCGACGATCTTACGGGCTTCGGTCTTGAAGACGAAAACGGCGACGCCATTGCGGAGGAATCCGATTTTGACGATTACGGCGAAGAAGATAATTTAGGCGACGAAGAGTAACGGAGGGCAAATATGGCAGAAATTGAATTTGAATCAATAAAAATCGGACTTGCGTCTCCCGAACAGATAAGAAGCTGGTCGCACGGCGAGGTAACAAAGCCCGAAACCATTAACTACCGCACATTAAAGCCCGAACAGGGAGGGCTTTTCTGCGAGCGTATATTCGGACCGCAAAAGGACTGGGAATGCCACTGCGGAAAGTATAAACGCATACGCTACAAGGGTAAGGTCTGCGAGCGCTGCGGCGTTGAGGTAACCCGTGCAAAGGTTCGCCGCGAGCGTATGGGCTCAATTGAGCTTGCCGCTCCGGTCTCACACATATGGTATTTTAAAACCATTCCTTCAAGAATGGGCTTGGTGCTTGATATAACCCCTAAGGCGCTTGAACAGGTACTTTATTTCTCACAGTATATAGTAACCGATCCCGGTACTACGCCGCTTGAGAAGAAGCAGCTTTTAAACGAAAAGCAGTACCGCGATATGCGCGAAAAATATGAAAACGATTTTGAGGCCGGAATGGGCGCAGAGGCTATTAAAAAGCTTCTGTGCGAAATCGACCTTGACAAGACCTGCGATGAGCTGCGCAAGGAGCTTGAGGACGCAACAGGTCAAAAGAGTATACGCCTTTTAAAGCGCCTTGAGGTGCTTGAGGCGTTCAGGCAGTCCGGCAACCGCCCCGAATGGATGATACTTGACGTTATTCCGGTAATTCCGCCGGATCTTCGTCCTATGGTTCAGCTTGACGGCGGACGTTTCGCAACGAGCGACTTAAACGACCTTTACAGAAGAGTTATTAACCGTAACAACCGTTTAAAGAGACTTCTTGAGCTGCACGCGCCGGATATTATAGTCCGCAATGAAAAGCGTATGCTGCAAGAGGCGGTAGACGCGCTTATAGATAACGGCAGGCGCGGCAAGCCCGTAACGGGACCGAATAACCGTGCGCTTAAATCTCTTTCGGATATGCTTAAGGGTAAGCAGGGACGTTTCCGTCAGAACCTNNGGAGAAATGGAAGTTTGGGCATTATATGCATATGGTGCTGCTCATGTATTACAAGAAATCATGACAATTAAATCAGATGATGTAGTTGGACGTGTTAAAGTATATGAAGCCTTAGTTAAGGGGCAAATTCCAAGAGGTGCAGGAATGCCTGAATCATTCAGAGTATTAATTAAAGAATTCCAAGCATTAGGACTTAATGTTGAAATGATTGATCAAGATGGCGTTGCTCATGAATTAAAAGAATTAGAAGCCGAAGAAGATGCTGCATCAGATGCAATTACTATTGATGAAATAGATGCAAAAACTGGTGATATAGTCCATAAAAAAGATGCACCACTTCCTGAAAATTTTAGAAGACCTGAAGTAAATGCAGATTTAAATGATAATCTAGAAGATGATTATTCAGATGATGATGAAGAAGATGAAGATTTCGATAATGAAGAACCTGATTTTGAAGAATTAAAAGACATCGAAAACGGAAATCTAGAAGTGGAGGAATAAAAATGTTGGAAGTTAATAATATTAAAGGTATTCGTATTAGTATTGCTAGCCCTGAAAAGATAAGAAGTTGGTCTTTTGGTGAAGTAAAAAAACCAGAAACAATTAATTATCGTACATTAAAACCAGAAAGAGATGGATTATTCTGTGAAAAAATCTTTGGACCTACAAAAGACTTTGAATGTTCATGTGGTAAATATAAAAGATTAAGATATAAAAACGTAGTTTGTGATAGATGTGGTGTAGAAGTTACTCGCTCTAAAGTACGTCGTGAACGTATGGGACACATAGAGCTTGCTGCACCTTGCTCTCACATTTGGTTCTTCAAAGGTGTTCCATCAAAAATGGGATTAGTACTAGATATGTCTCCAAGAGAACTTGAAGAAGTATTATATTTCGTTTCATACGTAGTAATTAATCCTGGAACAGCTCCACTAGAGAAAAAACAAACCCTATCAGATAAAGAATATCGTGCATATTATGAAAAATATGGTAATTCATTTGAAGTAGGTATGGGTGCTGAAGCAATCCAAAAATTATTAAAAGAAGTAGACGTTGATAAAGAAATTGAAAAATTACGTGCTGAATTAGACGGAGCAACTGGTCAAAAACGTATCCGTTTAGTTAAGAGATTAGACTGTTTAGTAGCGTTCCAAACATCAGGAAATAAACCTGAATGGATGGTATTAGACGTAATTCCAGTAATTCCACCAGATTTAAGACCAATGATTCAATTAGATGGTGGTAGATTTGCAACATCTGACTTAAACGATTTATATCGTCGTATCATTAATCGTAACAATCGTTTAAAGAAATTATTAGAGCTTGGTGCTCCATCAATAATTGTTCAAAATGAAAAACGTATGTTACAAGAAGCAGTTGATACATTATTTGATAACGGTAGACGTGGAAGAAGTGTAAGCGGCGCTGGTAACCGTGCATTAAAATCATTATCTTCTATGTTAAAGGGTAAACAAGGACGTTTCCGTCAAAACTTATTAGGTAAACGTGTTGATTACTCTGGACGTTCAGTTATCGTTGTTGGACCAAATTTAAAAATGTATGAATGTGGTCTTCCAAAAGATATGGCTTTAGAACTATTTAAACCTCATGTAATTAATGGTTTAGTAGAAAGAGGCCTAGCTCATAACATTAAAGGAGCTAAAAAATTAATAGATAATAAAGATGACTGTGTTTGGGACGTAGTTGAAGATGTAATTACTGAACATCCTGTTATGCTTAACCGTGCTCCAACATTACATAGACTTGGTATTCAAGCATTCGAACCAAAATTAGTTGGTGGTAAAGCTATCAGATTACACCCATTAGTATGTGCTGCATTTAATGCCGATTTCGATGGTGACCAAATGGCAGTTCACGTACCAATTAGTGAAGAAGCTAAAGCTGAAGCAAGAATCCTAATGTTAGGTGCTAATAACATCTTAAAACCATCAGATGGTAAACCAATCGTTACTCCATCACAAGATATGGTATTAGGAAACTATTACATTACATTAGAGTATGCTGGAGAACCAAACGAAGGTAAAGTTTATAAAAATTCAAATGAAGCATTAATGGCTTATGAAAGAAGAGATATTACATTACACACAAGAATTGCTCTTCCCGTTAAATCATTTAAATATAAAATATTTGCTGATGATGTTAAAGATAAATATTTAGTTACAACAGCCGGTAAATTATTATTTAATGAAATCTTACCAGATACTTATCCATACATCAATGAACCAACTAAAGATAATATTGAAGGATTAACTCCAAGTAAATATTTCTTAGAAATGGGTACAAATATTCCTGAAGCAATTAAAGCTATGCCTTTAACACCAGCGTTTGCTAAAAAGACATTACAACAAATAATTGCTCAAATATTTAAACGTTATAAAACAACTGAAACATCTATGATGCTAGATAGATTAAAAGATTTAGGATTTAAATATTCTACAATTTCAGGTATCACATTCAGTATTATGGATATCATGACTAGTCAACATAAACAAGAATATATTGCTGCTGGTCAAGAAAAAGTTAATAAAATAAATAAACAATTCCAAAGAGGTTTAATTACTGATTTAGAAAGACATAATTCAGTATGTGCCGTATGGAATGAAGTAAGAAGTCAAGTAGAAGCAGAATTAAAAGAAATTGCTGCAAATAATCCAACTAACCCAATATTCATCATGATGTCATCTGGTGCTCGTGGTTCATTAAACCAATTTACTCAAATGGCAGGTATGCGTGGATTAATGGCTAAACCAAACGGAGATGCAGTAGAAATTCCTATTTTAACATCACTTTATGAAGGACACTCAGTTAACGAATTCTTCGTTAATACTCACGGTGCTCGTAAAGGATCAGCCGATTCAGCTCTTAAGACAGCCGATTCAGGTTACTTAACGAGAAGACTTGTAGATGTTGGTCAAGATATAATTATTAAAGAAGAAGATTGTGGTTGTACATCAGGCTTAGTAGTATCAGACTTTATTAATGATAATGATGGATCAGTTATTGAATCAATGGCTGAAAGAATTGTTGGTAGATATGCTGCTAAAAAAGTTATCAATCCTAAAACTAAAGAAGTTATTGTTGATAAAGGTGAAGCAATTACTGAAAGTATTGCAAATAAGATTGTTAAAGCGGGTATTACAAAAGTTGAAATTAGAAGCATATTAACTTGTAAGAGTGAACATGGAATTTGTCAAAAATGTTATGGTTACAACCTAGCAACTGGTAACTTAGTTGAAACAGGTGAAGCTGTAGGTATTATGGCTGCTCAATCAATCGGTGAGCCAGGTACACAGTTAACACTTCGTACATTCCATGCCGGTGGTGTTGCTTCAGAAGAAGATATCACTCAAGGTTTACCAAGAGTTGAAGAAGTATTCGAAGCACGTCGTCCAAAAGGAAAAGCAACAATTGCTGAAATTACAGGTAAAGTATCTAAAATTGAAGATGCTTCTGGTAAATGGAAAGTAACTGTTATGAACGATAACGAAGCTAGAGAGCATACAACAAGCTATGGTGCTAAATTAAGAGTCGAAGTAGGATCAGAAGTTAATGCTGGTGATAGATTAACTGAAGGTATTATTGCACCTAAAGAATTACTTGCAGTTACCGATCCAATTACTACACAAGAATATATCTTAAAAGAAATTCAAAAAGTATATAAATCACAAGGTGTTGATATCGCTGATAAACACGTTGAAGTTATTGCATCAAGAATGATTAATAAGATCAGAATAACTGATGCTGGTGATACTGATATGGTAGCTGGTTTAACAGTTAGTATTAGAGAATTCGCTAAGAAGAATAAACCAACTATTCTTGAAGGTAAAGTTCCTGCTAAAGGTTATCCAATTATCTTAGGTATTACAAAATCAAGTTTAGAAACTGATTCATTCTTATCAGCTGCATCATTCCAAGAAACAACGAGAGTATTAACAGATGCTGCTATTAAAGGAAAAGTTGATGAATTAAGAGGCTTAAAAGAAAATGTTATTTTAGGTAAATTAATTCCGGCTGGTACTGGTGCTAGACAATATGCTGATGTAGAAATAACATTAGAAAAAGAATTTTTATCAGATGAACCAAGTGAGGTATTGGAAGAAGAATTCTTAGATAATGAAGAAAAAACAAATATCGAAGTTAATGAAGTAGAAGAAAATGCTCCAGAAAATAACAAAGAAACTACTGAAACTAACGATAGCGAATAAAATAAGAAACTAAGATAGAAATATCTTAGTTTTTTTGCTATATATCTAAACATATGTACATAATTTTATAATAAACATTTTACATTTTATAGTCAATTTGATAGAATATATTTGTGATTTTATGAAGAAGTATCAAAGATGGATATACATTATATCTGCCATTATAATTTTTATTTTAATTATAGCAATGCTTATAATTCACACATTTAGTTATTAAAAGGAGATTAGATAATAATATTGGCTTTAATTATGATTTATATACTGCAACAATGAAGAATTATTATAAAAAATATGTTCAAAATGCTTTTTTAAAAATGATTAATAATGGATATATTTATGAAAAAGCAATTGAACAAGACTACTGTGATACATGTAATAAATTTGTATCAGATCGTGAAATAGTTGGAACATGTCCAAATTGTGGTGGAGAATCTACTGGTGATCAATGTGATAATTGTTTAGCATCATTAGACCCAAGTCAAGTATTAAATAAACATTGTAAAACATGTGGTAGCTTGTTAACAACTAAAATAAATAAACATTTATATTTTAAATTACCAGATTTAAAGAAGAATTGCAAAAACTATTAGATAAAAATAAAGATAAATGGCGTAAAAACGCTATTGGAGAAACTCAAAAATATATTGATGGTTTAGTAGAAAGAGCAACAACTAGAGAACTTGACTGGGGTGTTGAAGTACCAGTAAAAGGCTACGAAAACAAAAGAATATATGTATGGATTGAAGCTGTTTTAGGTTATTTAAGTACAGCCGATAAGGTATTACGTGAAAGAGGATTAAATCCCGATGATGTATTATCAGATAACAATCAAAATCTAAGAGTTTATATGGTTCATGGCAAAGATAATATTCCATTCCATACAACAATTTTTCCAGCCCTTGAATTAGCAATAGGTGATAATTATAGATTACCTGATTATATAATTTCATCAGCATATGTTAATTTAAATAATGAAAAAATGAGTAAAAGTAAAGGAAACCTAATATCAGTTAACGAATTATTAGAATTATTTAATAAAGATACTTTAAGATTCTACTTTATTTTTAACGGACCTGAAGTTAAAGATATAAGTTGTTCAATTGAAGAAATGATAACTGTTCATAATAAATTCTTAGTTGGAACACTAGGAAACTTTATTAATCGTAACTTCTCATTTATAAATAAAAAATTTGAAGGTATTATTGCTGAAGGAACAGTTGATTCTAAAATAAAAGAAACAACTTTAAATACTTATAAAGAAGTTGGAGAACTAATTGAAAAAGGAGAATTAAAGTCAGCGTTATCAAAAGTAATGGATTACATTTCTTTAGGCAACAAATATTATGATGAAAATACTCCATGGATTAAAGTAAAAGAAAATATTAAAGAATTTAACGATATAACTTATACTTGTACATATATGACAGTAAATATAGCTAATTTAATTAGACCGTTCTTAAGTGAAACTTCAGATAAAATTCTTAACATGCTAGACATATCTAAAGAAAGTAACTGGCAAGAAAAAGAATTAACCGGAAACATTAAAATAGTAAATAATGAACTATTATTAAATCGCATCGATGATGAAGAAACTAAAAGTATTATGGATAAATTAAATAACAAATAGTTTAAAATAAAGTCTTACAATGATAATAGTAAGGCTTTTCTATTGATTTAATAACAAATGTTTGCTATAATATATCACATGTAACCAAAGGGGGAATTTATATGTCAAGAAAAACACAGACAATTTATGAATATTTTGAAGAATATCCTGAAGAAATGATAGATAAGGTCATATCAAAATTAAACACTGCTGAAAAAGAATTATTAACTATTAGATATGGAGAAGATTTGCATAATCCATGTCCAAAAGAAGAATGGAGTAATAATAAATATCGTTATCAATTTTACAAAATATTACTTCCTAAAATTAGAACTTTATTAGAAGCAGAAAAAGAAAAAGAAAATGATATAGTTAAAGAAAATGAAGAAGAAAGTAAAGATATTGTTCAAGAAAGTATAAAAGAATATCCTAAAGAAGTAGAAATATCTTCAATTTCAACTTATACAACTTACGATTTAAATGATTATAAAGTATTAATTGATTTAATAAATAAAAATGTATCAAATACAGATATATGTAATAAGCTAAATATTACTTTTTCTGAATTAACAGCAAAGTTATTAGAACTTAAGAATTCAGGTGTATCATATCAAAGAAAATATTATTCAAATGGTATGATCCAATATGTACCTATTTCAAGAATATCATGTTTAAAAAATAATGCTAAGCAAAGTCAAGAAGAAACAATTATAACTGATAAATTTGAAAACGAAATAAGAATTGTAGCTTCATCAGATTTCCATTATGGAAACAGTGAATGTCGTCAAGATCTAATTGAGAAAGCATTTAATTATTGTGTTCAAAATGGAATTCATATTATTATGTGTGGTGGTGACTTACTTGATGGTGTTTTTACTAAGGGGACACAAATAATATCAGATCCTTATGAGCAAGTTAAATATTTCCTAGAAAACTATCCTCACGATGATTCAATTTTAACATTCTCTGTTGGCGGAGATCATGATTTATCAATACTAAATAGTGCTTGCATAGATTTATCACTAATTACATCAAATTATCGCCCTGATGTTATAATTCCAGGATATAATAATAGCTTTATAAATCTTAAAAATGATAAAATTCATTTATATCATCATATAGATAATGCTATGAAGTTTACTAGCGATGCTGCAATTATGTTGCACGGACACTCACATAATTATAGTATTAGAACAAGTTATAATGGTAAATCATTAGATATATGTGTTCCAAGCTTGTCAAATATATTACAATCAGTACCTACTATTTTAGATATGACATTAAAATTTAAAAATGGTTTTATAAGTGAAGTTTGTGTTAAACAAATTTTGTTAGAAAATAAACCGATAGTTTTAGGCGAATTTAATTATTATAAAGATAATAATATAGTAGGTACAATAAATAATACTGAAAATTATAAAAGTACAAGTCAGATAAAAGCAAATACCGAAAATAAATACGTAGATGATGTATGTGGAACGTCAATGTCTCAAATCGAAAAATTCAATAAAAGATATAAATTATAAAAATATAAAGATCCTTTAGATAAGGATTTTTTTAATTTGTTTAAAAAATTAAAAAATTTTGACAAATTTAGCACTCATGTATTGAC
Source organism: Caryophanales bacterium UBA6331 (assembly GCA_002438065.1). Taxonomy (GTDB): domain Bacteria; phylum Bacillota_I; class Bacilli_A; order RF39; family UBA660; genus CAG-533. Next base: position 12,381 of record DJSP01000093.1, read on the forward strand.
AAGTGCTAAGCATAATATTATAATGGTATTAGCATTCAAGAAAAATGAGTGCTAATAAAAGGGAGTGATTAAATGAATAATCGCCAAAATGAACTTTTAAAACTGATTGTCGAAACATATATCAATACAATTAGACCTGTTGGATCAAAAAGCTTAGTAAAAAAGCTTAAATGTTCTAGCGCAACGATTCGTAACGATATGGCATTCTTAGAAAGTTTAGGTTATTTAGAAAAGACTCACACATCAAGCGGACGTATTCCTTCAGAAGCAGGATACAAATATTATGTTGATAATTTAATGAAACCAAAAGAATTAACTGGAGAAGAAGTATTAAAATTACAAACTATTTTAAATAATAAAAATTTGCCTGTAAGTGATTGTATCGTAAAATGTATGGAAATCATTAGCGATATTACTAACTATACAACCGTCATATTAGGTAAAGAGAGTGAAAATAATACTTTAAAACAAATAAGTATTATTCCATTAGATACAAATAAAATAGTAGCAGTAGTTGTTACATCTTCCGGACATGTTGAAAATAAACAATTCATTATTCCAAACAATATAAGTGTAAATGAATTGGTTAAAACAAGTGAACTTATTAATAAAGAATTATTTGGTACCAAATTATCAAACATTAATGAAAAGCTAGAATTTGAAATAAAACCGGTAATTGCCAGAAAAATTAAAGAACATGAGGCAATTATGAGATTATTTAAAGAAGCTTTTGAAGATTTCACTGTAAAGAATTCCGATGTATTATTTCAAGGTAAAACTAATATTTTAAAGCAACCAGAATATGATGAACCAGATAAAATAAAGGGAATGATTAGTAAACTTGAAAATATTGAATTAGTCAAAAAGATAGAAACAGATGATGAAGAAATCAATATATACATTGGCGAAGAAAACGAATTTGATCCAAACGTAACTGTTATTAAAACAAGTTATAATATTGATGGAGAAGAGGGAACTATTGCTATAATAGGTCCAAAAAGAATGGAATACGATAAAGTAGTTACGCTTCTTAACTACTTAAAAAGTTACATAGAAAGGTGATTCAAGTGGAAAAAGAACATAAAAAGAAAAATGTAGTTGAAGAAGAATCAAAAGATAAAAACATAAAACATGAAAATAAACATAATGAACTGCAAAAAGAAATAGAGGAATTAAAAATAAGATTATCTGAAGAACAAGCTAAATCAATGCGAATTCAGGCTGAAATGATGAACTTTAAAAGAAGAAAAGAGGATGAAATAGCAAATATTTATAAATATTCAAATGAAGAATTAATTGAAGATTTATTACCAACTATTGATAATTTTGAAAGAGCATTAAAAGCTGAAGTTTCAGATGAAGCAAGTGATGAAGTTAAGAAATACCTTGAAGGTTTTAAAATGATTTATACAAATTTAATTAAATTGCTTACTGATTTAGGTGTTAAAGAAATAGAGGCATCTGGAATTGAATTTAATCCAAATTATCATCAAGCAGTTTTAACCGAAAAAGATGTGAATAAACCTTCGAATGTAATATTAGAAGTATTACAAAAAGGATATCTTTATAAAGATAAAGTTATTCGTCCTGCAATGGTTAAAGTTAATGAATAGTATTAGAGTTAAATATGAAGATTGGAAAGGCTATTCAAAGAATAATTTTAGAAGATCAATCTGGTTTTAGTGAAGAATATTTGTTATGTTTTGAATTGTTATTAGAAATGCGAGGCATAATGGAAGATGATAGCTTATATAATAAGGCATATTATGCATTTGCAGGTTTGTTTTCTAAACTAACTGAAAAAGAACAAATATCTATAAGAAATATATATGAATTAGATGATATAATTTTTGAAGAAATCGCAAAATCAGATGATTTACAATATGATTATGATTTAAAAAATAAAATAAAAAGGGAAAAAATTAATTCTGCTCACAGAATATAATATAAGAAAGGAAATGATTAATTATGAGTAAAATTATAGGTATAGATTTAGGAACAACAAATAGTTGTGTAGCTGTTTTAGAAGGGGGAGAACCAAAAGTTATTGTTAATCCTGAAGGCGATAGAACAACTCCATCAGTAGTTGCAAGTAAAAAAGGAGAAATTCTAGTTGGCGTTACAGCAAAAAGACAAGCAATAACAAATCCTGAAAATACAGTAAGTTCAATTAAAAGACATATGGGAACTGATTATAAAGTTGAAATGGAAGGAAAAAAATATACACCTGAGGAAATTAGTGCCAAAATTTTAATGAAATTAAAAGCTGATGCTGAAGCTTATTTAGGTGAAAAAGTTACCAAAGCTGTTATTACAGTTCCAGCATACTTCAACGATGCCCAAAGACAAGCAACTAAAAATGCAGGTAAAATAGCCGGCTTAGAAGTAGAAAGAATTATTAATGAACCAACAGCTGCAAGTTTAGCATATGGTCTTGATAAACAAGATAAACAAGAAACTGTATTAGTTTACGATTTAGGTGGTGGTACATTTGATGTATCAATTCTTGAATTAGGTGATGGTGTGTTTGAAGTTAAATCAACTAGTGGTAATAACCATTTAGGTGGAGATGACTTTGACAAGCGTATTATGGATTACTTAGTATCTGAATTTAAGAAAGAAAATGGCATTGATTTATCTAAAGATAAAATGGCAATGCAAAGAATTAAAGATGCTGCTGAAAAAGCTAAGAAAGACTTAAGTGGTATGTCTACAACCAATATCAACTTACCATTTATTACTCAAACTGAAAGTGGTCCAGTTCATATGGATATCAACTTAACAAAAGCTAAATTTGAAGACTTATGTCGTGACCTATTTGATTCAACATTAGAACCAGTTCGTAAAGCTTTAAAAGATGCAAATCTTAAAGCATCAGATATTGACGAAGTAATATTAGTTGGTGGTTCAACTCGTATTCCTTACATTCAAGAATTGGTTAAAAAAGAATTAGGAAAAGAACCTAATAAAAGTGTTAACCCTGATGAAGTTGTTGCAATGGGTGCTGCTATTCAAGGTGGAGTTTTAACTGGAGAAGTTAATGATTTAGTGTTATTAGATGTTACACCATTATCACTTGGTATTGAAACATTAGGTGATGTAATGACTGTATTAATTCCAAGAAATACAACAATTCCAACAAGTAAATCACAAATATTTTCAACAGCACAAGATAATCAACCATCTGTAGATATTCATGTATTACAAGGTGAAAGACCAATGGCAGCTGATAATAAAACACTTGGAAGATTCCAATTATTAAATATTCCACCAGCACCAAGGGGAGTTCCTCAAATTGAAGTAACATTTGATATTGATGCAAATGGAATTGTTAACGTAAAAGCAAAAGACTTAGGAACTAATAAAGAACAATCAATAACTATTACATCAAATACAAATTTAACTGATGAAGAAATTGATAGAATGATGAAAGAAGCTGAAGCAAATAAAGAAGCTGATGAAAAACGTAAGGCTGAGGCTGATACTCGTAATGAGGCAGATCAAACAATATTTGCTTGTGAAAAAGCAATTAAAGATCTAGGTGAAAAAATAACTGATACAGAAAAGAAAGAAACTGAAGATTTAATTGCCGACTTAAAGAAAGCCTTAGAAGGAAAAGATGTTGATGATATTAAAGATAAAACAAAAGCATTAAATGATAAAGCAATGGCTTTAGCAACAAAAGTTTATGAAGAAGCTGCTAAAACAGCAGAAGCAAATAAAAATAATAATTCATCAGATAAAAATGATGGAGCTGAAGAAGCTGAATTTGTAGATAAAAACTAATTAGTAAAGCAAAAAAGTTCTAGTTATTGCTAGAACTTTTAACTAATTACAATATAATATAAAAGGTAATTTATGAAAAAACAAAAACTAAGAAATAAAATAGATGATAAATATAAATGGGATTTATCCGCCATATTTAAAAATGATGAAGAATTTTTAAACGAGTTTGAAAAATGTAAAGATATTATTTATGGACTTAATAAATTCAAAGGTCATATTTTAGATAGTACTAATTCACTTTATGATTATTTTAAAACAAGTGAAAAGATAGAAAGAAAATTATATAAATTATATTATTATGCAAATCTTAAACATGATGAAGATACAACAAATCCAAAATATCAAGAATATTATCAAAAAATTCAAAAAATATTAACAGCATATTCTGAAGAAACATCTTTTGCAGCACCAGAAATGATGAAAAAAGACTATAATTATGTTAAAAAGCTAATTGAAAAAAATAGCAAGTTAAAAGATTATGAACATAATCTAGAAGATTTTTATCGTTATAAAGATCATACATTAACCGATAGAGAAGAAAAAATATTAAGTACTTTATCAGATGTATTAGGTAAAAATGCTGAAACTTTTGAAGCATTAACTGATAGTGATTTAAAATTTGGTAATATAAAAGATGAAAATGGGAAAATAATTGAATTCACTGAAAGTAATTGGAGTAAAATTGCTAGATCTCCATCAAGAAATGTTCGTAAGAAAGGATTCAAACTATTATATAAAAGATATGCGGAATTTAAAAATACTTTAGCAAGTACCTTTTCTGGCAATGTTGATGTATTAATAAACTTAGCTAAAATAAGAAATTTTCCATCATCCTTAGAAGCATCCTTATTTGATGATGCAATTAGTAAAGATGTATATATAAATGTTATTAACACAGTTAAAAATAATTTAGAACCACTTTATAATTATTATAATTTAAAGAAAGAATGTTTAGGATTAGATAAAATGCATTTATATGATATATACGTTGATTTAAATCAAGATTATAATCGTGAATTTACATTTGAAGAAGCAAAAGATTTAGTGTTAAATGCATTAAAACCATTAGGTGATGATTATATAAATATTCTACAGAAAGCCTTTGATGAAAAATGGATTGATATATATAATAATGTAGGGAAAAGAAGTGGAGCATATTCAAGTGGATTCTATGATACATATCCTTATGTACTCCTTAATTTTGAAGGAAAATTAGATGATGTATCAACACTTGCTCATGAATTAGGTCATTCTGTTCATACTTATCTATCCTGTCATAATAACACATATAATAATTCAAGTTATAAAATATTTGTTGCTGAAGTAGCATCAACCGTTAATGAAATGTTATTAAGATTATATCTACTTAATAATTCTAAAAATGATAATGAAAAATTATATATATTAAATCAAATAATGGAACTATTTAAATCTACAATATATCGTCAAACTATGTTTGCTGAATTTGAAATGAATATGCATGAGTTAAGAAGTAATGGGGAAGCATTAACTTATGAATTATTATGTCAGAAATATTATGATTTAAATAAAATATATTTTGGAAAAGATGTTGTAGTTGATAAAGAAATAATGTATGAATGGGAAAGAATTCCTCACTTCTATTATGATTTTTATGTTTACAAATATGTTATTGGTCTTGCATGTGCATGTAAGATCGCCAATGATATTTATAATAATGTACCAAATGCATTAGAAAATTATAAAATATTTTTAAAAAGTGGCGGATCAAATTATCCAAGTGAAGAACTAAAATATGCAGGAATAGATATTACTAAACCTGATGTATTAATAGATGCAATAAATTTCTTTAATGAAACAGTTAAAGAATATCAAAAAATATTAAGAAAGAGGTAATAAAATGGCTAAGAAAGATTATTATGAAATATTAGGTGTATCTAAAAATGCAACCGATGCTGAAATTAAAAGTGCTTTTAGAAAAATGGCTAAACAATATCATCCCGATGTAAATAAAGAGCCAGGTGCCGCCGAAAAATTTAAAGAAATATCTGAGGCTTATAGTGTATTATCAGATGAAAGTAAGAGAAAGATGTATGATCAATATGGAGCAGATGCTGTAAATAATGCTGGTCAAGGTGGAACCGGAGGTTTTAGCGGTTTTGGTGGATTTCAAGGTGGATTTGGTGATTTTTCAGGATTCGGTTTTGGTCAAGATGATTTAGAAGATATTATTAGTTCATTTTTTGGTGGTGGATCATCTAAATCTAGAAAAGCAGGAGCAACTAAAGGTGAAGATGCATTAGTAAGAATCAATTTAACGTTTGATGAAGCAATATTCGGTTGTGAAAAATCCTTTAAAATAAGTTTAAATACGACGTGTCCTGATTGTAATGGCAAAGGTGGATTAAATCCTCATACATGTTCAAAATGTAATGGTAAAGGACGCATTATTTCTCAACAAAGAACACTATTTGGTGTAACAAGTGTTCAAACTATTTGTCCAAATTGTCGTGGTACTGGAGAAGAATTTGCCAAAACATGTTCAACATGTCGTGGAACTGGAAGATGCAAGAGTGAAAAAACAATTACATTAAGAGTACCATCAGGTGTTGCAACAGGTGATCAAATGCGTATGTCAGGAAAAGGTTCAGCCGGAACAAATGGCGGACCAAATGGTGATATTTATATCGAATTTGTAGTTAAAGATCATCCATTATTTGTTAGAGATGGACGAAACATCATTTTAGAAGTACCATTAACTATAACCGAAGCAGTATTAGGTTGTGTTATAGAAATCCCAACCATAAATGGTAAAACTAAAATAGAAATAGATGCTGGCATTCAAAATGGTGAAGAGTTAAAGCTTCGTGGTAAAGGAATAAAGGAAGAACGTACTGGTAAAACTGGTGATATGATTATTAAAGTCAAAGTTTTAATACCCAAAAAACTAGACAGAAATCAAAAATCATTATTTAAAACCTTAGCAGATACTGATTTGAAAACAAATGAAGAATTTAAAAAGTTTAATAAATATTTATAATCATTGTTTATTAAACTTTTTCTTTTTGATATAATTTAGTAGTACAAGAAAGTTGGCGATAAACAATATGGGAAAAATAACAAAATGGCTTAAAGAAAATATCGTATTTTTAATTATTTTAACAGCAATCATTATAACAAGAATATTCTTTTTCTCCCCAATAAGAGTAAATGGAACTAGTATGTATCCAACCTTACAAGATAAAGAATTTATGATATTAAATAAAATAAGTTTAAAACAAGGAATTAATAGATTTGATATAGTTGTTGTTCAAGAAAATAATAAATATATTATAAAAAGAGTAATTGGGCTTCCTGGTGAATCAGTTATGTATAGTGATAATAAATTATATATTAATGGCAAAGTAATTGAAGATAATTACAGTAAAACTACAACTAATGATTTCGACAATGTTATTTTAGGAGAAAATGAATATTTTGTTTTAGGCGATAACAGAACAGTATCAAAAGACAGTCGTGTAATAGGACCAATAAATATTAAAAATATAAAAGGAAAAACTAATTTAATAATTTTTCCCTTTAATAAAATAGGAACTGTCGAATGAAAAATTATATTTTAAATATATATTCAAACTATTTATTAGAAGAGGAAATGAATAAAATAATAGCAAAAGATGACAATATAATTAATTTAAATTATGATGATTTAAAAATAGATAATATTATTTTAGAATGCTCATATTACTCCTTAATTGATACTTCTAAATGTGTAATTGTTAAGAATTTTAAGTTAAATGAAGATGCTAGAAAACTGATAAATTACCTAGAAAATCCCAATAAAGATGTCAAACTAATATTAATATGTAATAACTATGACAAACGAAATAAAATATATAAAGATATAAAAGATAAGATAAACATTATCGAAATAAAAGCATTGAAGTCTAATGAAATTATAAATAAAATAAATTCCTACTGTAAAGAAAAGCAAGTTAAAATAGGCTACAACGAAATAAATTATTTATTAGATAAAAATCGAAATGATATAGATTTAGTAATAAGTGAAATAACTAAATTAAATATAATATCGAATAATATTAATACAGATATAATTAATACTTATGGTTCATTTATTCCAAATGATGATAGTTTCGAATTATGTGATGCAATTGTTGAGAAAAAAAACAAGGAAATACCATCTCTATTAAATGAATTTATAGAAGCTAGAAAAGAGGTAATTCCTTTTGTTGCTTTGCTTGCTATGCAATATAGATATATTTATGCCTGTATGATAATTAATAGATCGTCTGATTATTTAATGAAATTATTTAACGTAAGTAGTGATTATCCTTTTATTAAAGCAAAAGGTCGCATTAGTAAATATAGCAATCAAGAATTAAAAGACATACTTATTAACTTAGCAAAAGTGGATTTAGATTTAAAATCAACTGATAAAGATAAATATAATATTTTAAAAACATTTATTAGTAGTGTTATAGTATAAAAAGGATGGTTAATATGGAAACACAAGAAATAGAATTAGATGGTAAAAAAATAGATATTGTAATTAAATTAAATGGAGAATATCCTACCGATATTGATACTGATGATAATTATGGTAAAGATAATAATATAAATAATGGTGAAATACATGAATAATCCAGTAGAAATAGAAGAATTTTTAAAATATTATGCAAGAATATATAACCAAAATCCGAATTTACCAATTGTTAGAGATACCATTTATCATGGTTTAACAACTTATGGAATAAGTGATGAGGAAAAGAAAAACAAAAGTATTAAATATATGTTTCCTAAATGGATAAATTATTTTAAAAATAGTAATTTACATGTTTACGAAAGTGATATGCAAAAACATTTTCTTCAGTTTCACACATCTGATGGAAGAACAACTGAAGGTCATGTAAAAATTTATGCAACATTTGCCAAAGAAGATATGGAATCTTGCGTAATTCGTATATTTGATTATATTAGTAAAAATAACTTTGCAACATATTCAAAAGTATCAGATGTCGTTAGAGCTGATTCTATAGTTTTAAGAATGGTTAATCCAAAAGAAGCAGATAAAGTTATCAATTTTATTAATAATGATCAATATTTATCTGGTAAAGCCCGTAAAACAAATCCATTTTTAATGAAAGTTGGAGTTGTTGGAATAGCAAGCGATAAAAATTTAAGTTATAATTCTTCAGTTGCCTTTCTCATAACCAGATATTTTAAGGAAACAACAAATTATGATAATGTAAGTTTTAATGATTTTAAGCAGTTTACTAATAAATATTTTAATGATGTTTTTATAAATCAAACTAAATTACAAGATTTTATTTATGATGAAGAATTTCTTGTTAACAAAAAACGTTTTAATACTGATGGAGAAGCTTTAGCAAATTTTTATGAAGTATTTAAATTAATAAATATGTCATTAAATAAATATACAAATATGAATGATTTTTATAATCATGTTTTAATGACACAAAATGAAGAATCATCTCAAAGATTATTAAAATATTACGATATAAGTATTCGAAATATTGAAAACAAATTAGTAGCAAATAGCATAAATAAAAAAGAATTACTTGATGAGTACATTAAATATGCTATAAAAAAATATAATGGTGTTGATACCACGTTAAATTATTTAAAAATGTATATAAATGGTTATCAAAACGCAATTACAAGAGATAATAATTTTAGAACTAATTTTACTAAGTACCTTTCTCTAAAAGAGATTATAAACATAGCAAATGGAAATATCGAAGATTATGTTCAAAGTTTTATGCCAAATATGGTAAAAAATAATGATAATCTTTATGAACTATTTATAGCAGCAGTTACTGCAACTTACAATAAATATGGTTTTAATCATACCAAAGTTGCGTTAACATTATTTATTACCAAAAATGATACATGTCTTATCACCAATGGCAATCAAAACTATCGTAATAGATTGCTAAAGTATAGTCATGAAGAAATATTAAATGAATTTAAAGACCTTACTAAAAACTACACTCTAAATAATAATCAAGACGTATATAGTTATGTATTACTAACTATATTAAATAAAAAATATAATAATGAAAATCAAGAAGAAAATATTCCAAATGGCTTATCTGCAAATAAACTTCCATATTATTTGCAAAAAGTAATTCAAATAATAACTCAAAATAGTGATATTAATTTAGTAAATAGGCTGGTTCAAGAATTTTTTCAAGGAAATATAAGCAGTATTAAAAATATTCATGATGAAGACTTTGAAGTATTAAAAAGTTATTCACAAGTAGAAATTCAAAACGCAATGTACACCTTAACAAAAGGATATAATCATGACTCAAATCAAAGTCTAATAAACTATATATGTACACTAAATCTAGAATCAAAAATTTCTAATAAACACATTTAAAAAAGTTATTGCAAAATTACGCAATAACTTTTATTCATTTTCTAATATATTTTTAATCTTCTCAGTATTTTTAAAATTTAATTTGGCAATTTTGCTAAGTTCATTCACTCCATATTTTTTAGCTATCATAGCAGCTTGTTTATCAACTTCTGGTCCAGCACCTTTTTTAATAAATATTTGATATTTTTCTTCAATCTTTTTCATTTCCATTAAAAATACATATCTACATATAATTGAAGAAACAGCAACTGCGTAGCATTTATCTTCCGCCTTAGTAGTAAAAGTGATATTTCTATAAATCTCTTTAGCATCTTTAATATATTCGAAATAATTTTTAGGAAGACAAAACTGATCAACAACCACGTATTTAACATCATCATAATTATTCTTAACCATATTAATAAGAACCTTATTATGTAAAATAGCCTTAATCTTATTCATATTAGTAGGATATTTATTATAAGTTTGATTATCTAAAATATAAGTAGAGTGGGGAATAGTTTTAATTAATTTAGGTCCAATTTTAAGAATAATATCATCCGTTATTTTCTTACTATCTTTAACTCCTAAATTCATTACTTCCTTAATATTTTCTTTACTTACATATGAAGCCGTAACAACAATAGGTCCAAAATAATCACCAGTTCCAACTTCATCTGATCCAATAGTAGCAACATTTCTAAATCTTAAATCAGTTTCTTCTTTTACTTTATCTTTCTTTTTATTCTCACTATTTTTAAGTTCACTATCAATATTTCGATTATTTAAACTCATTTCTAATTCTTTCCAAATTTGAGCCTCGATATCTGCACTATTTCCTTGAAAAACAACCTTTCCTGAATTATAAAGAGTTATGTTAGTATCTGCATCATTGGCTTGAAATATAGCATAAGGAGGAGTTTTTTGTCTTCTTTTATCAGCATAAAAACTAATCATTCTATTTTTTACATTATCACTTACAGTAAATACAATTGCCATAAACATCACCAACTTCATAATACCATAACTTTTTAATTATTTCTTTACTTTTTTTAAGTTATTATAATATAATTAATCTAGGAGTGTAAAAAATGAATATATTAGACTATTTAATATTAATAATTATTATTTTAGGTGCTTTATATGGATATAAAAGAGGATTTATTGGTTCATTAATAAATTTTGTTGGAACAATAGTAGTAATCATTCTGGCATTTTATTTAAAAAATCCCATATCAGTATTCTTGTATGAACATTTTCCATTCTTTAAAATTAGTGGTTTTTATAGCGGTATAAGTGTTTATAATATTTTAATTTATGAAGGTATAAGTTTTCTTATCACACTATCAATATTAAGTTTTGTCTTTAAAATTATTTCTAAAATAACTGGATTAGTTGGTAAACTAACACTAGGAATATTTTCTGAAGGTTTAATTGGTAAACTACTTGGTTTAATATTTGGCTTTTTTCAAGGATTTTTAATTGCTTTCTTCATATGTTTCTTATTTAGTACTTTTGCAAACACGGCTAAAATATATCAAGATTCAAAATATGGCAATCGAATTGTCTCTAAAACGCCATTCTTATCTAATATTGTTGAAAAAACATATTTATCAATTAAAAACGTGTATGATATCACATTAGAATACCAAAATAGTAGTGATAAAGAAGAAGCTAACAAAAAGTGCTTGGAAGTATTATTAAAATATGAAATAATTTCTAAAGAATCAGCTGAAAAACTAAATAATAATGGAAAATTAAATATTAAAGATATAAAAGGTGTTATAAATAATAGTTTAAATATTGATAATAATAATGAGGAGGAATAAAAATGGTAGAATATTTAAGTAATCAAAAATTAGAGGATGTTTTAACTGATGAATTAACTATAGTTGATTTTTTTGCTAATTGGTGTTCACCTTGTAAAATGATTGGTATGGAATTAGAAGAATTACCAAATAAAATAATTAAAGTTGATGTTGATACTCACGGAGAACTTGCTCAAAGTCATGGCGTAATGAGTATTCCTACAGTTGAAATATATAAAAATAAAAAGATGGTTACTCATTTTGTTGGATATAAAACAAAAGATGAAATAGAGGAAATCCTTAAAGAATATAAATAAATATTTAGATCAAAATAAATATTTATTTTTTTATAAGTTATATTTAACAAATGTACGGTTTTTCATTGACTATTATAAACTTACGAAATATAATAATAAACATAGGTTATGAAAAAGAAATATTAAACTTAGTTAAGAATAATTACTAAATATTTGTTTATTAATTGATTTATTTTCTTTTATAAAAGATGAAAATATGATAATATAAACGTAGTTAAAAGGAGTGCATAAAATATGAATTTAAAAGATTTATATATCAATTATTTTGTAAGTAAAGGTCATAAACAAATTCCTTCAGCGCCAGTAGTACCTGAAAATGATGCAAGCGTTTTATTTAACACAGCTGGAATGCAGCCATTAATTCCATATTTAATGGGAAAAGAACATCCTTATGGTAGAAGATTAACTGATTATCAAAAATGTATTAGAACTAATGATTTAGATTCTGTTGGAGATGAAACACATCATACATTTTTTGAAATGTTAGGAAATTGGTCATTAGGTGATTATTTTAAAAATGAATCAATTGAATATAGTTTTGAGTTTTTAACCAAAGTATTAAATATTGATGTTGAAAGATTAGCAATAACTGTATTTGCTGGTGACGATAAAATTCCTAAAGATACTGTATCAGGAAATAAATGGATTGAATTAGGCATTAATCCTAAAAAGATTGCTTATTTAGGTGAAGAAGATAATTTCTGGATTGCTGGAGAAAGTGGCCCATGTGGCTCAGATACTGAAATATTCTATTTTAGATCAAATGATGAAATACCTGACTTTTTTGATCTAAGTGATAATAGATGGGTTGAAATTTGGAATAACGTGTTTATGCAATATTTTAAAGATGAAAATGGAAACGTTACTGAATTGCCTAAAAAGAATGTTGATACAGGTATGGGGGTTGAAAGAGTAGCTGCTATATTAGAAGGTGTTAATGACAACTATTTATCATCAGTTTGGATAGATGTTATTAAATTAATTGAACAAATTTCTAATAAAAAATATGAAGAAAATAAAAAAGATATTAGAATTATAGCTGATCATATTAGAACTGCTACATTTATCTTAGGAGATAACGCTAAAATAGTCCCTTCAAATACCGATAGAGGATATATTTTAAGAAGATTAATTAGACGTGCAATTAGATGTGCTAGAAACCTAGGAATTGATAATAACACTAACTGGGAAGAACAAATTGCCAATCTAATTATCGAAAAATATGCTAAATATTATGAAGAATTATCTAATAATAAAGAATTTATAATTACTGAACTTGCTAAAGAGAAATCTAAATTTAGTAAAACATTAGAAAAAGGTTTAAGAGTATTTGAAAAAGAAACTCAAAAAGTCAAAACAATTGATAAAGATTTAGCGTTCAAATTATATGACACATTTGGTTTTCCGATAGAACTAACAGAAGAACTTGCTAAAGAAAAAAATTTAGAAGTAGATATCGAAGGATTTAAAGAAAAATTTAAAGCTCACCAAGAATTATCAAGAACTGCTTCAAAAGGTATGTTTAAAGGTGGCTTAGCAGGAGATTCACAAATCGAAACAAGATATCATACTGCAACCCATTTACTTAATGCAGCCCTTAAAAAAGTGTTAAATGGAGATGTCCATCAAAAGGGTTCAAATATTACAAATGAAAGAATGCGTTTTGACTTCTCATTTGACCGTAAACTTACCAAAGAAGAATTAGATCAAGCTGAAAATCTAGTTAACGAATGGATCCAAAGAGATTTAATTGTTACAGTAGCTGAAGAAAACAAAATGGATGCAGTACAAAGTGGTGCCGAAGCAATGTTTATCGAAAGATATCCTGATATTGTAACTGTTTATACAATAAGTGATAGAACAACAGGTGAAGTAATATCTAAAGAAATTTGTATGGGACCACACGTTGAACATACAAGTGAAATTGGCAAATTTAAAATAGTAAAAGAAGAGGCATCATCAGCAGGTGTAAGACGTATTAAAGCCGTAATTGAATAAAAAAGTGTCAAATTAGCGTAAAATTATAAAAAATATAAAGTAAAACAGTGCATGATGGGTAATAAGTATATATAGGAGGTAATGAAATTATGAAAAATATAAACTTGCTAAATCCTTATTCATTCCATTATTTATGGAAAAATGAAATAGGTAAAAATTTTATTTGTGCTTTGGCAAACGAAATAATTAATGATAATGAAGATTATGTACTTTTACCCTTTGTTAATGATAATTTAAATAATGTTAGAAGTTACGTAATACTAGAATCAGAAACAAAAGTATTATTTATTGATTTTAACTTCAAAGAAAATGATAATTTATTAAAAACTGATTTACTATTAATGAAGTATCTAAGATATACAAATAAAAAGAATGTTAAATTAATCATAGTTAATGATTATAATGGTTTGAATAATGAAATAGACAATATTATTGATATTTACAATAATGACGATATTAGTTCAAATTGTAAATTACTTTATGCTAAAAAATATAAAGAACAATCTTTGATCAATAAAGATATAGCTGATATTTTAAATAGTATGAATAATGATGAATATAAAATCTATCAGCATGAAAATATGTTAAAAGATAGAATATAAAGGAATGTGATAATAATGCAAAACATCCGTAACTTTTGTATAATTGCTCATATTGATCATGGTAAAAGCACACTAGCTGATCGAATTCTAGAACTTACCGGAGCAGTATCCAAAAGAGAACTAAAAGAACAAATGCTGGATTCAATGGATATTGAAAGAGAAAGAGGAATTACAATTAAGTTAAATACCGTAAATTTAAATTATAAAGGCTATGAATTTAATCTAATAGATACACCAGGACACGTTGATTTTTCCTATGAAGTTTCTAGAAGTTTAGCTGCTTGTGATGGTGCAATTCTTGTTGTAGATGCAACTCAAGGAATTGAAGCCCAAACGCTTGCTAATTTATATCTAGCTTTAAATCATAATTTAACAATTATACCTGTAATTAATAAAATTGATTTACCAAATGCCGACGTTCCTAAAGTAACAGCCGAATTAGTTAAAGTTCTTGGCTTTAAGAAAGATGAAATTATACCTGTAAGTGGTAAAACTGGTGAAAATGTTAATTTATTACTTGATGCTATAATTGAAAGAATACAGCCACCGCAAGATTTAAAAGAAGGAACTAAAGCTCTAATTTTTGATTCTTATTTTGATCAATATAAAGGAGTAGTTGCATCAATATGTGTGAAATCCGGTTCTATTAAAATTGGTGATACAATTATTATGATGAACAACAACGAAGAATACGTAGTAACTGAAGTAGGAGTAAATACTCCAAATGAAAAATTATTACCTGAATTAAAAGCCGGAGATGTAGGATGGGTTGCTGGTGCTATAAAAAGTGTTGAATCAGTACGTGTTGGCGATACAATTACAACTAAACGTGATAGAGCAATAACACCTCTAGAAGGATATAAAAAAGTTAAATCAATGGTTTATAGTGGAATATATCCAATTGAGCCAAATAAATATAATCATTTAAAAGAAGCACTAGAAAAATTAAAATTAAACGATGCTTCTCTTACCTTTGAAGTAGAAACATCAGAAGCCTTAGGTTTTGGATTTAGATGTGGATTTTTAGGACTACTTCATATGGAAATAATTGAAGAAAGAATTAAAAGAGAATTTGGTATTGATATAATTGCTACATCTCCATCTGTTATCTATAAAGTAGAATTAACTAATGGAAATGTAATTGAAGTAGATAATCCATCAAAAATGCCAAATAAGGTCAATATTAGTTCAATAAGTGAGCCATTTGTTAAAGCAAGTATATTTGTTCCAAGTGAATACATTGGTGCTATAATGGAACTCTGTCAAGAAAAAAGAGGTATATATAAAACAACAGAATATATTGATGAGAAAAGAGTTAATATAATATATGAATTACCACTTGCCGAAATTGTCTATGACTTCTTTGATAAATTAAAAAGTTATACTAAAGGATATGCTTCATTTGATTATGAATTATCCGATTACAAGGCAAGTGATTTAGTAAAAATGGACATCTTAATTAATGGTGAAATAGTTGATGCTTTATCTGTTATTGTACATAAAGATGCTGCATATCATCGTGGTTTAGCAATTACAAAAGCTTTAAAAGAACTAATTCCAAGGCAACTATTTGAAGTACCTATTCAAGCATCAATTGGTTCAAAAGTAATCGCTAGAGAAAACATTGCTCAAATGAGAAAAAATGTACTTGCTAAATGTTATGGTGGCGATATATCTCGTAAAAGAAAACTACTAGAAAAACAAAAAGAAGGTAAAAAAAGAATGAAGATGGTTGGATCTGTTGAAGTTCCACCTGAAGCATTCCTATCTATCTTAAAGACTGATAAATAATCAAGGATAACATGATGATAGAAATAGACATTAATAAATTAAAACAGG
Organism: Caryophanales bacterium UBA6331; assembly: GCA_002438065.1. GTDB lineage: Bacteria > Bacillota_I > Bacilli_A > RF39 > UBA660 > CAG-533. The sequence continues at coordinate 29,110 of DJSP01000093.1, forward strand.
ATTTAAAAGATTATTATGAATCAGCATATTTTACATTAGGTTATGGAGCAGCCCTAATGCAATCATTTGACATTGATAATCTATCAGATGAAGAAATAATAAATAAAGCAATTGATAATGGATTAAATATAGAAAATTATATTGTAAATAATTCAAATAAAAAACTTAGTAGATAGATTCTATTAAGTTTTTAATATACTAAAATATAATAAATTAGTGCACTGATAGTACTTGCAATAATTGCAAATAAACATACCCACACTAGAATTTTAGATCCAACGCTTTTCTTTTTTGCTCTATAAGCCATAATACTTATTCACCTCAAAATAATTATACAAAAAATATCATAAAATTAAAAGAAAATAATATGATTAACTAGGTGAAATGAATGAAATTTAATTATATGAAGATTATCCGTAGCCGTTTTAAGTTTCTCCTTACTTTTTTAACTTTAGGAATAATAATTGGTATAGTAATATATCTTAAATGTACTCCAGATATCAAAAGTACCATTGATTTAACGCTTGCAACAACTATCAATAATATTGGTGATGTAAAACAAAATCATATTCTAATCCATTTATTAATAATAAGTCTTATAATTATACTATCAAGTTTTATTATAGGCTTTTTTCCTCTAACAGTATATTATATATACGAAGGAGCATCTATTGGATTTTTATTTTCTGCATTATTACATTATAAAAATATTAAAGGAATTTACTATTTTCTTGTATTTACAATTACAAATAAATTAATATATTTAATTCTTTTATCATATATCTTTTATTTAACATATAAATATATAAAAATTTTTATAAATAATCATTATAAGATAGTTAATTTAAATGGTTATATGTTAAGAACATCAATTACATTATTAATTATTTTGTTAAATGATATCTTTTTATACTATTATGGTAATAAAATAATTGACATATTTATTTAATATTAGCCTATTAATAATCGCAATTTTTTGCTACAATAATTACGTGATGTTTATGGAAAAAGTTGTAATTGGTATGAGTGGTGGAGTAGATTCATCTGTTGCCGCTTATTTATTAAAAGAACAAGGATATGATGTAATTGGTTTATTTATGCGTAATTGGGATTCTCTAGTAAATGATGATATAAAAGGAAATCCTAATTTAAATAATAATATTTGTCCCCAAGAACAAGACTATAATGATGCTCTAGCAGTATGCAACCATTTAGGTATACCACTTCATAGAATTGATTTTGTCAAAGAATACTGGGATAATGTCTTTACCTATTTTTTAGATGAATTAAAAAAAGGAAGAACGCCTAATCCCGATTTAATGTGTAATAAATATATTAAATTTGATTTATTTAAAAAAGAAGCTAAAAGATTAGGTGCTGACTATATAGCTACTGGTCATTATGCAAGAATTGTTGGCAATAGACTTTTAAGAGCTGTTGATTTAAACAAAGACCAAACATATTTTTTAGCTCAAGTAAGTGAAGACGCTTTAAAAGATGTATTATTTCCTATTGGAGATTTAACAAAACCTGAAGTACGTGAAATAGCTAGAATGCAAAATATACCTACAGCTACTAAAAAAGACTCAACTGGAATATGTTTTATTGGTGAAAGAAATTATCAAAAATTTGTATCAAATTATTTAAAACCAAATACAGGAGATATTATTGATATTGAAACAAATAAAGTTATAGGAACACACACTGGCTTAATGAATTATACAATTGGTCAAAGACGTAATGTTGGAATTTCTGGTAATTTAGAAAAACACTTTGTAGTAGGTAAAAACGTTGCTGAAAATAAACTATACGTTGCATTTGGTGAAGATAGTGAATATTTATATTCAGATTCATGTATAATTGAAAATGTTAATTTTTTATGTCAAACAAGACATACTTTCTGTACTGCTAAATTTAGATATAGAGGGCCTGATTATGAAGTAATGCTTGAATACTTAGAAAACAATGAAATATTAGTAAGATATCCTGAAAAAGTTAAAGCTGTTACACCTGGTCAAGCCTGTGTATTATATTTAGGTGAACAATGCTTAGGTTCTGGAATAATTAAAACAGTTATGAAAAATGGCGAAAAACTTTGGTATTTATAACAAGATATAAGAAATTATATCTTTTTTATTTTTAAAAAAAGCAAAAAAATATATATAAAAACATATATAAAATAAAAAAATACAACTAAATAATTAAAAAACATTGAAAATAGTATATTTAATTGCTATATTAATTTTAATAAAGGAAAGGATAAGCGATTAAATGAAAAAAACTTTTAATAATAAAAAATACATCGATTTACAAACTAAAAAATTAATGGAGAGTATTAATCCTAGATTTGACCATGTATATTTAGAAATTGGAGGAAAATTTTTTGACGACCAACATGCTTCAAGAGTACTTTCAGGTTTTAATCCAAGCGTTAAATATGAAATAATAAACCAGTTAAATATAGAAAAAGAGTTTATTATTTGTATTAGTACCAAATCAATTAAAAAAAGTAAAAAAAGAAGGGATTCAAAAAAGTTGTATACTTACGAATGCTTTGAAATTGCAAAAAAGTTAAAAAATGACGGTTATAAGGTCTCAATATGTATAACCGGATATCACTCTTGTGCAAAAGCAAATTCATTTATAACAAAAATGAACAGTGAAGGATTTAATATATATAAATTATATGAAATGTCAGATTATCCATACAATCAAGAAAAAATCTTATCAAAAGAAGGATTAGCACAAAATGATTATATACCTGTCGAAAAAAAACTTATTTGTATCATTGCACCAGGTCCAGATTCAGGCAAATTTGCAGCTGCTATTTCACAAATATATCATGAAAATATCCTTCAACGTAAAATTTCTACATATAGAAAATTTGAAACTTTTTTAATACCAGAATTATCTATCAACAATCCAATAAATTTAGCTAGCTCCATAGCAATGTGTGACGTTTCAGGTAATGATACAATCGATAAACGTTATTTTAGAAAAACTGGGAAAATATGTTGTTTAGATGAAAGAGACAATGCTTCATTTGAATTATTATATAAAATAATACCAGATGAAGATAAAGATGAAATAAGTTCCTTTTCTGAAACAATCATAAATTGCATACTTGATTGTATATTTGATTTAGAAAGTGCAGAAAATCATGCCATCAAAGAAATAATTCGAAGATACAAAGAAGCAAAAAAAATGTATGATAGTGGTAAATTAAGTCAAATAGAATACAATGAAGCGCTACGCATTTATAACTTAATAAATTCTAAAATAGGCATGTCTGAAAACGAGATAAATTTTTTTCTTAAAGAAGCTATTGATTTTTGGGGATATGATTGTCAAAGTAATGTTTGTTTAGAAGAATTAGGAGAATTAATACAAGCAATATGTAAATATAAAAGAGAAGAATATGAAAAAGCACCACAAAAAATAAAAGACAATTTATTAGAAGAAATAGCCGATGTTCATAATATGATTAATCAATTAGAAATGTATTTTGGATATGAAGAAATTAAAAAAATTAGAATCAAAAAAATATTTAGAACTAGAGAACTACTAAGACAAGAAATGTTAGAAGAGTCATTGAAAGTAGAAAATTAACATGTACGTTTTTTTAGCATCACCATTTTCCCAATTTTGTGAAGGATATGAAGACATTATTATTAAAGACAGATGGTTTTTTGAAGAAATAATTAAAAATTTAAAGAATAATAATATAGATTATTTTTGTTCTCAAGAACGCGAAGCATGGGGTGAAAAATATATAAGCCCAGATGAGAGTATCAATGAAGACGTGAATGGTATCAAAAAATGTGATCTATTTATTGGGATTCCAGGAAATCCAATTTCCGGTGGAGTTCATGTTGAAATAGGATGGGCAAGTATGCTAAATAAGAAAATAATTCTATTTTTAGATAAAAATACAGAATATAGTCCTATGATATTAGGATTACCAAGTTTGTTCAATTGTGATTTAATTTACTACGATAAGTTATTGACTATGAAAACAGTAAAACTAATCACAGATGTAATTCAAAAGGAGAAAAAATGTATATAAAACTTTTTAAAGATATCTTAGCAAAAAATAAAAATAACAATAGTCCAATATATAGTTTTATTTCTGTATCTAACAAATGTAATGCTAATTGTAAATTTTGTGATATCCACGAAAAAAAGGAAATAAATACTTCAATTGATATAAAGAAATTATTAAAGGATTTAAAAGAATCCGAAATCAAGTATGTTCATTTTACTGGTGGTGGGGAACCACTAGCAAACAAAGAAATATACTCATATTTTGAGGAAGCAACTAATTTAGGATTAAATATAGTTTTTATTACGAACGGATATTTTCTAAACGACAAGATAATAGATGAGTTAGGCAAATACAATATAAAAGCTATTTTCTTTTCTATAGATAGTCACATAAAAGAAATTCATGACAAAACTAGGAATGTTCCAGGAATATTTGATAAAGCAACTTATTCAATAAATGCTATCAAATTAAAATATCCAAACATAAAAATAATTATAAATCATGTATTAAACAGAGATAACATTGACAATTTAGAAGATTTCATCAAAATGAAAAACAAATATAAATATGATTATTTAAATATATTAATAGTTAAAGAATGTCCAGAGTATTATTTTAACAAAGAACAAATTATAAATTATAACAATAAAATAAATAACATAAAAAAATTAATGAAAGCAAACAATGTGCAATTATTAGCAGATGAGCTAGATTATTTTTCCTCAAACTGTTACACCGAAGATGGTTCAGATTTAAGAAAAAATGCAATACCATGTCAAATACTTAACTATTGTTGTTTTATAGATTGTGTTTCAGGAAATGTTTATCCATGCGATTGCAGTGTTCATAGAGATTATAATTATTATTGTATGGGAAATATAAAGCAAAACTCAATTAAAGAAATAATGAATTCAGAAAAAGCATCAAAATTACGAAAGGAATTATTAAAATGCAGTAAATGTAAAAGTAAATGTGATTATGCTAACATGTATTTTAATAAAGTAATAAATGAAAAACAATAATTATGTATTTTTAGCTGATGCTTTTGGTTATGGGCCAATAAATACACTTTGTCAAATAGTAATCGAATTGAAAAAAAAATTAAAAGGCAATTATATATTTGTTGGACCAAAAATGTGTATATCACAAGCAAAAAAATATAATATTTTCCATGAATTTATAGAAATGAATTACACAAACAACGAAATTAATCAAAATAAGGAAACATTTTTAAATGCAAATAAAATAATTGCGGTCGAAACAACCGATATATTAATTTATCTGATAAATCATTACAAAATCAAAAATATATATTTAATTGATAATTTGTTTTGGATGTGGGATTATTTAGAACCAGAATTAAAAGAAATAAAAAAATATTATATTTCTAAGGTTATAGATTGTTCGTCTAATATTGAAAGAATAGCAAAAGATTTTAGTAATTTAATGTCAGTTGGTGCATTAAGGCAAATGAACAAGTTTAAAAAAATCACCAAAAATAATTTAATAATATCTCTTGGTGGTGCAGAATCTTATATGTTTTCAGAAAATGATATTGAAGATTATTACCTAAATACAATCAAAATAATTTTAGACACAAAATACATTAATAAATTCAGTAAAATATATATTGCTGGTGGCGAAAGTATTATAAAATACTTGAAGAAAAACATCATAAATGAAAGAGTAGAAATAAAAACCTATAATAATTCAGAATATTTAAATATTTTATATAATTGTTCACACGCAATAATGTCTCCAGGACTAGGAAATTTTAATGAAGTTATCTCCACAGATATCAAGTGTTTATTTTTACTACCAATAAATTATAGTCAATATTTACAAAGAAATATATATAAGTCACTTAATATAGGTTTTCACTTTCAAGAAAATAATAAAGAAAAACATATAGCAAAATACTTAAGTGAAGATGAAGGCGTTCAAAAAGTAATAAACAACTTAAAATGTTATGATTTTTATGCATTTAAAGAAGAGTTAACGTCGTACTTCGAAGATATTTCAAACACAATGAAAAGAGAAGAATTTTATAATACAATAGATAAAAATGGTATTAAAGAAATCTGCAACGATATTTTAAAGGAGGAACAATGAGAAAAATAAATGAAGATGCATTTTATGGTTTAAATAGAATTAACCTAAGTGAAATAATTGAAGTTTCAAAAATGCTACGAAACAAAAGCTTATTTAGGTATGACGGTGTAAAAATGCAATATGAAACTGATAAAGTCGAGCAAAAATTAAGTGATTTTTTTAAACAAGAGATACTATGTGTTAATAATGGAACATCGGCTTTAAAACTATGTTTACTTGCCAATAACATTGGTTATGGAGATGAGGTCATAGTGCCATGTTTATCATTTATTGCAACAGCAGCATGTTGTTTAACAGTTGGAGCAATTCCAGTTTTTTGTGAAATAAACAATACATTTAATATTGATCCGAAAGAAATTGAAAAAAATATTACAAAAAAAACAAAAGCTATTATTGTTGTACATTATCAAGGATATCCATGTGAAATGAATGAAATAGAAAAAATAGCTCGAAAACATAACCTAATAATAATAGAAGATACTGCACAAGCATTTGGTGCAAAATACAGTAATAAATTACTAGGTACATATGGGCAATCGGCTGCATTTAGTTTTCAATCATGTAAAATTATTACATGTGGCGAAGGTGGTGCAGTAACTAGTAAAGTGAATTTTGACTTTATTAAAAGATACGCAGACAATGGTGGATATCGTAAAAAAGATATGATGCCAGTTTGGGACAAAGATTTTTGCACATATGGAGAAAACTTTAAAATGACAGATTTGCAGAGTGCAATATTAATAAAGCAATTCAAAAAACTTAATAAAATAATTCAATATCAAAGATTTCTTTATAATTATATAACTAATAACATAACAAATTATAACCTTAGAAAAAGCGTTGATATCAACGGAAGTATAAATATGAGCTTATGTGTAATATTTAATAATATGAAAGAATGTAATAAATTTATATCTTATATGAATAAATATGACATTCCATTTGGCAAAAGGACATCAAATTTTTTACCAAATTATAACGTCTTTAAAAATAAATCTAAAGTAAATAATTGTCAAAAAAGTTACAATTTATTAGATAGAAGTGCCTGGTTAGTTTTAAACTCTAACCTTTCCAAATCGGATTGTAAGTATATTATTAAAGTAATGGAAGAATATCATGGAAAATAATTTTACAAACGATATCATTTACAGAAATTCATTATATTATCGTTTTAATTACAAAAAAATTAAATCTTTGAAAAGCATAGATTTAATAAGATATTATGATGGATTAAATTGCTTTCAGTATTTCGAATTTAATATTACGGAAGAAGATATTCAAGATTTAATTAAAATAAATAAAAAAAATGACATCAAATTTAGATATATAGATGAAAACTCAAATATTTACAAAATATTATCACAGAGATTTATAATAAAAAAAACAGATGAATGGTACTCACCCATAATAGAAATTAAGAAAAATAATTTTCAAGATTACGTTCAATCCAAATCCAATAATTTTAAAAGGTTAATCAAAAAATGTCAATTATATAATAAACAAATAAAAGTAGTTAAATCTAATAAAAATAATATTAATAATTTATTTAAAGATGTATTATTAGTGGATCAAAAAAGTTGGAAAGCAAGAGAAAAAAGTGATATGTTTAATCTTGATAATGAACAAATAATATATTTATCGATGTTAAAATATTGCGACATTGTAGTAGCATATAAGTGTAATACACCAATTGGATACTCATTATTAATACAATATAATAACAAATATTACGCAGCAAAATGGGGAGCAACAAATGATGGACGCAAATTAAATGCAGGGATAATTTGCTTATTAACTCAAATCAAAAAAATAAGTTCAAATAAAGACTTATATTTAGATTTATGGGGAAGGAGAAATAAAATATATGACAGAATGGCCACTTCTTATAAAAAAAGATTATATTTTAGCATAATAAAAAATGATAATAAAAAAAGAACAAATTAAATTTATGAATAATATTGATGAAATGGTTAATAATTCTTTAAATGGTACAGCCTTCGCTTATAAATATTTTTTAGATTTAAAAAAAGTTAGCTATTGTCTATGCGTATATGATAATAATAAAATAGTTGCCTTTATGCCACTATTTGAAGAAGGAAACTTCTTAAATCAATCGACAATGTATATTCCTTATGGTGGGCCGTTACTTTTATATAGTAAAAATAAGTACAGAAAATATTTTTTATATACACGTGAAGTAATCAGCACGATAATGGAATATATAAAAACAAATTATGACGAATCAAGCTTTTCATTTGATCCATCATTAACCGACATTATTCCCTGCATCAAAAATAATTTTGTCCCAGAAGTAAGATACACATATATAATCAATTTAAAGCAATCATTAGAAGAAATTTATAACAATTTTGGAAAAGATAGAAAAAAAGATATCAAATTAACAAACGAAGTTGAAATTTTCATCGATGATAAACTAGCAGAATTCGATTTAGAAAAAGCACTTAGTTGGGAACACAATTATGGAATTAAAACAAGTGTATCAGAGGTAAAAGTATATTTACAAGAGTCAATAAAAAATAATTGTGGTAAATGTTTTATTGCTAAAAGAGAAAATGACATTTTAGGTGGAGTAGCAGTTGTTTGGGATAAGAAAAGATGTTACATAATGTACAGTTACTATGAAAAAAGCAGTAGGACTGTCATTCCAAAAATTTATTACACAATAATTAAATATTTAAAAGATAATAGTATATGTGAGATATTGGATTTTGAGGGTTCAGTATTTCCTGAAATTGAAAATTTTAATTTATCATTTGGAGCTAAACAAGAATTATATTTTAATTATTATTATGAAAAAGACAAAAATAAATTGTATTCCGAATTATATGATTACGGAGAAAAAAATGGATAGAAAAATCAATTCATATTTTTTAACTGGAACCAGTGCATTTAAAAACATTTTGAAAGAAATAAATCTTGAAGAAAAGTCAGAAATTATCGTTCCAGTAACATTATGTGAATCAATAATAAATACAATAATTGAGATGAATTTCAAACCGATTTTCTGTGATATAAACAATAATTTTCTAATAACCAGAATTGAGAATAAAATTTCGGATAAAACAAAAATAATAATATTTGTAGAACAGTACGGTTTTACAGTCCAAAACTCCAAAGATTATTTTAATTTAAAAGGCGAAAAGATTATTAAAATTTTAGATTCATGTCAAAATACAATTAAGACAAATGAAAATTTTGACTATACATTTTATTCATTTAGTAAAAATAAACCATATAATTTAGGAAAATATTCGTTGGTAACAACTAATCATCATATAAAGGGTTCAATAAAAATGTCTTTAATTTATAAAATGAAATTAATAATAAAACGAAATGTATTTTTCCTGGTTTTATATAAAAGGAAAATTATTCAAAATTTAATTAAACGAAATATAAAAATTCCTGGAAATATTATTATTTTTGAAAATAAGTCACTTCATAGAATCATTTACATAATGCAAGTTGATAAACAAACATTTGAGTTAATAGAAGAACGACTATATGAATATATGAAAAGAAACAATATAGACATTGTGCAAACAACAATAGAAAAATCCCCTTATGAAAATTTAGGAATTACAAACAAATTTCCAAATTATACAACATTAAGATGCAAAGCATTGTATTTTAGGCCAAATTTCAAACTTATGCAATATAAAAAAATAATAGATTATATTAATGGAGTGTATTATGAAACAAAATATTTTAAAGATTAATGAACTTGTCAAAGATAAACCATATCTTTTAGAAGAAAATTATTGTCCAAATGTTGGATATTTTCCGAACGGTCCTTCAAAGTACATTCAACAAATATTAAATGGATCTGACGTTTATAGGTATGATATATATAACTACAGAGATGACAATGATACAATAATCAACCTAGGTGGAGGTAATCCAATCAAATACAAAACATATAAGTATGTAAAAAAAGATATATTAAAATACCTTAATAGTAATAACTTATATAATTATCCCAATACAATTGGTGATGAAAATATTAAAAATACATTAGTAAAATATTTAGATAGTATCAATATTAAGCAAATGACTGATGAAAATATTATAATAACTGCTTCAACAACACATGCATATTCATTAATAATGAAGGCAATTATTAAACCAAATGATGTTGTTATTATTCCAGTACCTACATACGGATTATTTACATACATACCTGAAAAAGAGGGTGGAAGAATAATTTTTTATGAACTAAAAGAAGAAAATAATTGGCAAATTAATGCTAGTGAGTTAGAAGCATTGATAATTAATACAAATAAAAAATTATATAACGAATTTAAAAATAGCGAATACATTCCAAAGGTTGTAGCAATATATAATCAAAACCCCAACAATCCACTTTCTACATATTTAGGAGAAAAAGATAAAGAATTAGTTTATAACATTAATAAAATTTGTTACGATAATAAAGTATTGATTATAGATGATTTAGTATACAAAGATTCAATATACAATAAACATGAATCTGCTATTCCAATGGCAATTTTTTCAGAATTTAAAGACAATATTATATCGATTTTCGGTATTTCAAAATCTTACTCGTTGCCAGCAATCAGAAGTGGATTTATAGTTGCCAACAAGTATTTTATTCAAGACATCAGAGATAAAATATTTTTAGAGTTAGACTCAGTATCAATGTTAAGTCAGATAGCTATCTCTAGCATTTATAACGATAATCGTCAAAGAGTAAGATATAGAAATAAATTTCTAAAAAAAATAAATCAAAAATATTTATTCAATTTAGAAATAATTAATTTCTTCATATATGGTGAAGAAAAAGTTTCTTATAAAGTAAAAAAATTTATAAAAAAACAAACAAATATTACAGACTACATGATTGTTAAACAGGGTATGAAAAATGTTAGCTTATATCATGATATATTACCAGTCTCAGGTTTCTTCGCTCTAATTGATTTTACTAAAATTAAAGGATTAAGAATAAATAATAAAATAATAAAAAATGATAAAGATTTAATCATAGAATTATATAAAAAATCGAAAGTAAAGTTTCTGCCCGGAACGTCATTTGGTTGGCAAAATAAAAACGATATAATAGGAAGAATAACATTTTCCAAAGAAAGCAAATTATTAGTAAAAGACATGTGCTTGCTATCAAAAATAATAAACGATGCTCATTAACTTTAACTACTTAGGAGGATTATAGATGGAAAAATATGTTGATTTACACTGTCACAGTAAGTATAGTGATGGAAAGTATAGTGTAGAAAAATTAATAGAACTAGCAAAATTAAATGATGTTGATTTTTTAAGCATAACGGATCATGATAATATTGATTCAGCAAAAGATATAATAAAATACAGAAATGATGGTCAAATTCAACTAATAAATGGTATAGAGTTATCCACGGTATTTGTCATGGAAGGAGAAGAAATATACATGCATTTATTAGGATATGATTATAACCCAACAGACACTCAACTATTATCTGAAATGGAAAGATATAGATGCATTTTGTTTGAAAATAATACTATATTTTTAAGAAGACTACGAAAGAATATTTCTTTGATTCCAAGTTGTATTTTTGAAGAATTTGATCTTTATAGTTATAAATTAGGAGATACATAGATTCGTGAGATATTAGTAAAAAACAAATTTGATAAAAATTTTATAGATAGCTTCGTAAATAAGGCAAAAAAATTCATGCCAGAATATCAAGGATATGAATTAGATGCAAAAGTTGCAATTGAAATATTACGAAAATCTGGAGGAATTTCAGTACTTGCTCATCCTAATAAAATTAAAATATCTAATACTGCTAAAGAAGAATTAATTAATATCTTAGCAAAAACAGGACTTACAGGTATTGAAACATATCATTCATCGTTTTCTTCAGCTGATTTTGGATATTTTAAATATTTAGCTGCCAAAAATCAGCTATTAGAATCAGTAGGTTCGGACTATCATTTTGACACAATTAATGATAAAATAATACTTGGAAAAGGAATAAATAATAATTTGTGTCAAAGCGATTGCTCAATAAAAAAATTATTATTGCAAAGGAGAAGACAATGATAGAACAATTTTTAAAGAATTTTTGCATAAATTCTAAAACCAACATTATTGATATTGGTTGTTCAGGAGATAAAGTAACTGAAGTAATTAAAGAAGATGGGATATATTATATAAAAGAATCTGCAAGAGGAAAGTTAGACAAAGAATATTTTATTTATAATTATTTAAAGAATACTTTACCAGTTCCAAAAGTATTGTTCTTCTTAACAGATGAAACAAAAAGTGTCTTAATAACAAAAAAATTAGAGGGAGAAATGATTTGTTGTGACGAAATTTTTGATGACATGCATCATGTTATAGAATTGGCAGCAAAATCATTAAAAATTCTGCAATCAGTTGATATTACAGGATTCCCAATATATAATAGTTTAAGTCAAAAATTAGTCCTTGCAAAAAGTAACATCGAAAAAAAGTTAGTATTAACTTCAGATATGAATGACAACAACCAAAAAAGATTTAAAATAATCGAAAATGCATATAAATATTTAGAAGAAAATAAAATAGAAGAAGAATTATGTTTTTCTCATGGCGATTTAAGTATACCAAATATCTTCTTTAAAAATGATAATATTAGTGGTTTTTTAGACATGGGAGATGCAGGTGTAGCAGACAAATGGTATGACATTGCTATATTAGTAAAATCCTTAAGAAGAAATTATGAAACAAAAGATGCAGAAGAGTATTTATTTAAATGTTTAAATCTAAAACCAGATTATAAAAAAATTGAATATTATATTCTACTAACAGAATTATTCTTATAAAAAGTAATGCAGACCAATAATTAATTGACAAAATCAAAAAGTATGTGTATAGTAAAAAACTAGAAAATTAAAATTTTTATATTTTATATGAGGTGAAATAATGCAAATATTAAGTGTAAATAATCTAGGAATAAACTTTGGGTATGGAACTTTATTCGAAGAAGTATCATTCTCTTTAAATGAAAAGGAATCAATTTCAATTGTTGGACCTAATGGATGTGGAAAAACAACTCTATTAAAAATAATAGCAGGAAAAGAAAAAGAAGATAAAGGTTCAGTTTCAATAAAGAAAAATGCTAAAGTAGCGTACTTAGATCAAACCGGTGCAAGCAAAGACGATCCCCGAAAAGTATATGATATCTTAAAAGAATCGTTTAAAGAACTATTTGAAATAAGTAGACAAATTAAAGTAGCAGAACAAAAAATGAACGAAGATCCTGAAAATAGCAAACTAATTGATACATATTGCGAATTAATTGATAAATTTTCACGACTAGGTGGTTATGAGATTGATTCAAATATCAGTGCTGTTATAAATGGTTTGAAACTTGACCCTAAAATATTAGAGCAGTCTTACAACGATCTTAGCGGTGGAGAAAAAACACTTGTACAATTAGCAAAAGTTTTAATTATTAAACCAGATTTATTATTATTAGATGAACCAACAAACCATCTTGATATAGAAAGAATCGAATGGTTAGAAAATTATATCAAATCATTTCAAGGAGCAACAGTAATAGTTTCTCATGATAGGTATTTTCTTGATAAAATGTCTAATAAAATCTTAGACTTAGAAGCAAAAAATGGTGAAGTATATGATACAAACTATAGTGGTTTTTTAGAAGAAAAAGAAAAAAGATTCGAAAAACAAATGGCAAATTATAAAGATCAACAACAACTAATAAAAAAGTTAGAAGCTGAAATGAAATGGTTTGCTGAAAGAGGAATGGCAACAAATAGTACAACTCTAACAGCAAGAGCACACGCATTGCAAACAAGAATAGAACGAATCAAAAGCAACGCTATAGTTAAACCAGTTAAAAGAAAGAAAGTAAATATTGAATTTAATGAAAATTCAAAAACAAGTAAAGACGTTATTACAGTAAGTGAATTATCCGTACTTATGCCAAATGATGATATTTTACTTGATAATATCAATTTTAGTGTCCATGATGGAGAAAGAATAGCATTAATCGGGCCCAATGGATGTGGTAAATCCACTATTATAAAAACTATATTAGGAGATGCCAGCTTAGACTATTGTGGTGAAATTAAAATCGGACCAAGTGTAAAAATTGGCTATATACCTCAAATAATTACATTCCCAAATGAAAAACAAACAATATTAGAATATTTTAGTAGGGAAACCGGATTAAATGAGCAAAAAACTAGACAAATATTAGCAGGATTCCATTTTTATCATGATGACATAAAAAAAAGAGTTGGTAACTTATCCGGTGGAGAAAAAATGAAATTAAAATTAGCAGAATTACTTCAAAAACAAGTTAATACATTAATATTAGATGAACCAACAAACCACATAGATATAGACACAAAAGAAGTTTTTGAAGAAGCTTTAGATAATTTTGATGGAACAATGATATTCGTAAACCATGACAGATATTTTATTAATAAATTTGCAGAAAAAATATTTGAAGTAAATAATTATGGAATTACAATATATAATGGTAACTATGATTATTATGTAGAGAAGAAAAATGAAATAAATTCAAAAAAATGTAATAGATTAGACTATCAAAATAGATAGTCTTTTTTTATTAAATATCCTTGACAACAAAATGTAAACAAGATACAATGTAATTGTAAAGAAAGTAGGTAAACATAATGAAAAGACTAAATGAAATATTACAAGAATTAGGTATTTCTAAAGTAAGATTAGCTAAATATTTAGGCGTTTCTAGACAAATGGTTTATAATTATCTTGAATTAAATTCGCTTAATGAATGGCCAAAAGAAAAGAAAATTGCCCTTTTAAAATTATTAGATATAGAAGATGGAGAAGAGGACACTTTAAATGAAATTAAAGTAAATACAGACTATCTTTTAGAAGTTGAAGAAAGATTAAATAAAGTATTGAAATCAAATACATCTAATGAATTTCTAGATTTAAAAGGATTAAAAAAGGAAGAACAACAATTAGTTAGTGATATAACATTCCTAATTAAAGATAAATTACTAGAAGGAAATGATAGAGAAGAGAGGTATTACACTCTACTATACACTTTCCACTTATTACAATGTGTTGATAATATTGAAGAAATCAAATATCTTTTAGCTTATATGTCAAAATATGCCGGTTTTACCAATCCAAATGAATTTAAATTTAATGAAAACAAACAATTCATGTTTGAAGGAATCATACATTCAGCATTTAATTTATATCTTAACGGTAATCCTTCAAAAAGTAGAGTAATAGAATCAAGAAAACGTTTTGTTGAAGAAATAGAATCACGTAATGAAGAAAAATTATCACGTACTCAACAATTAACTACAATTAGAATTCAAGCATTGCGTGAATTAGGTTACACCACTATTAATACAGAAAATGCTTCTGAAGTATTTGAAAAAATAGCTGAAATTGAAGCAAGATCAAGTAAATAAATATATATTTTAAAATTTTGCAACTACCCCTTCTCTATTTATTAATGATTTAAGTGGAGAAGGGAGTTTTATTCAATAATATTAATTACTTTTAGTTAATATAATAAATAAATACATTACACTATATATTTATTTATCTATCATATTAAGATAATTTTTAAATACAATTATTCAACTTGATATATAAAAATGATAAACTTTAGATAAAAATTATTTTAAATAAAAAAGAAGCATGCAATTAAATAGTAAAATAATATGATAATCAAAGTATTAAACAAATAACATAAAAATACTGATAAAGTTAGATGGATAATTTATCATCTTTTTATCGTAAAATACAACTTCCTATAATATATATTATGTTAACCAACACATATTTTAAAAAGAAAAGAACTATTTGTTACCAATCACTATATAATATACTTCCCTATCACTATTTTATAATTAAATCTTAATAAGTTAGTTATCAATAAACTATTTTTTTATTTATAAAATCATATTCTCTAATAATCTATAATCTTTTTATATATATAAATTTTCGTTATATAAATTTTTTTTTATACTTATAATTAACATTTATTTTTTATTCAAATTATATTTTATACATTATATTAATTATATGTTTTTATTTTGTATTATTACCTTATTTTCTTTTTAGGATACATAAAACTTATATTTTTTAATTTATATATAACGATCATTCAATAATGTAAATTCTCTATTTTGAGCTCCACTATTCTCCTACTATTTTTACTTTACATTTAATTTACATAATAAATTACAACACAAATTCAGTTAAAACAACTACAACTAAGCCGAGTAGAGTACCTAAAACAATATTCTTCTTGTTATACTTCTCCACTTCCTTAAATATTTCATTAAAACTAATAGAGACCATAATACCAGACACAAATAAAAGTATTAAGCTAATTAATAAATTAGATAAAAATCTATATAAAAACAAATACGCAACAACAGCTCCTATTGTTTCAGCAAAGCCACTTATTAAAGTACAGGTAAATGCCCTACTCTTTTTATTTGTTCCATAATACGTCGGAATAGCAATCGCAATACCTTCAGGTATATTATGAAGCATAATTGCAACACTAAGTTTAATACCTAAATTAATATTTATAGTAGATGATAAAAAAGTAAGAATTCCTTCCGGCATATTATGAATCATTAATCCTATCATAGATAAAATTCCTATTTTTTCCAAACTATTAGAGTTATTTTTACTAGTAAACCTATCAATAATCTTAATAATCAAATTTCCTATAACCAGCATTCCCAGTAAAACAATAGTAGCAATAAATAAATTATATTCTTTTAACAAATAAAAGAATCCATCTGGTATTAATTCAAATAAAGAAATAAAGAACATAATAGAGCCTGAAAACGCTAAAGAAAAACCTATAAATCCATTAATGTTCTTTGGTTTTAAATATATAAAGAAATATCCAATCGTCGTAGATATTCCTGCTAAGAAAGTAATTAAAAATGGTATATAAAAATTATTCATATTAAACTATATGAAACAATATTAAAAAATAACCATTAATTACCATAATAAACAAAAGAAAAATTACCATACTATTACTAGGAGGTAATTATGAGTAGATATAATACAAATGCAAGATCTAATGCAAACAACAGCAAATGTCATTCAAGAGCTAGAGAAAATGCAAGAGAAAATGCAAAATCAAACGAAAATAACGCTAGATGCAAATAATGATACAAACTATCTAGGAAAGTATTCATCATAGTCCTTCTTAAGAGTTTCATTATCTAAATGAGTATATATTTGAGTAGTGGCTAGATTTTCATGACCTAGAAGTTCCTGAATTATTCGCAAATCAGCTCCATTTTTAAGTAAATGAGTTGCATAAGTATGTCTTAAGGTATGAGGAGAAACATTTTTCTTTATACCTTTTTTTTCGCATTCTTGTTTAATAATTCTGAAGATATATTGTCTTGATAACTTATTTCCTAAATTATTTAAAAATATATATGTACTATTTTTCTTATTAATAGAAGGTCGATAATTATTTATATAATCATTTAATACATTTTTAGCAATATCTCCAAAAGGAACTATTCTCTCCTTCTTCCCCTTCCCCATTACTCTAATTAAATTTTCAGCCATATCAACATTAGCCATTTCTAAATTAATAAGTTCACTAATTCTAAGTCCTGAAGAATAAAATAGTTCAAGAATTGCCTTATTTCGAGCATCATACGGAGTTTTTATTTCAATATCTAATAAAGATGTTACTTCTTCTAAAGAAAGCACTGTAGGCAAGCTTTTATCTAGTTTTGGAGATTTAAATTTAGTCAAAGGATTATCTTTTATCTTTTCTAATCTTTCTTCATAATTATAGAAAGATTTCAAAGCACTTAAACTATGAGAAACACTTTTAGGAGATTTACTACTAATTGCTTTTAAGTATTTTTTAACATCATCATCATTAATTTTAAGCAAATCCTTATTAACATATTCACTAAACATAGATAATTCTAAGATATAAGAATTAACCGTATTAACACTATAATTTTTTTCATATCTTAAATAGTTTTCATATTCTTTAATATAATCATCGTTCATACCATAACCTCTACCATAAATTATACATACATCTTTAAAAATAATCAAATTTAATATATAATATAAAGGCAAAGGAATGACTGTAATGGAATTATTAGCAAATGATATTAGACCAATTAAATTAAATGATATATATGGGCAAAATCATCTTATAGGTGAAGGTAAAATTCTAACTAATTTAGTAAAAAATAAAAAATTATTTTCAATGATATTTTATGGTAATCCCGGTTGTGGTAAAACAAGTATCGCAAATGCCTTAGTTAATGAATTAAATATGCCATATCGTATGTTAAACGCTGTAATTAATAAAAAAACAGACTTTGATATCGTAATTGAAGAAGCTAAAATGAATGGCCAAATGATTCTAATAATAGATGAAATTCATAGAATGAACAAAGATAAACAAGATATTCTCCTTCCCTATTTAGAAAACGGTAAAATAATTATGATAGGTTTAACAACATCAAATCCTTATCATAGTATTAATCCAGCTATAAGATCAAGATGTCAAATCTTTGAAGTAAAATCTCTTAAACCTGAAGATATTGTTAAAATTCTTATCAAAGCTAAAGACAATTTAGAAGGTATTCAAATTGATGACAATTGTCTAAATATTATCTCATCTTCTTCAAATGGAGACGTCAGAAGCGCTTTAAATTTACTAGAAATGGCTTATTATAGTTCAACAGATCATATCATAACTGAAGATGTTTTAAAAAGTATTAACGCTAAACCAATAATATATATTGATAAAAATGGTGATAATTACTATAACTCAATCAGTGCCTTACAAAAATCAATTAGAGGTAGTGACGTTGATGCAGCAGTATATTATTTAGGTGTATTATTAGAAGCACAAGATTTAGATATAATATTTAGAAGATTATCAGTAATTGCATATGAAGATATTGGTCTAGCAAATCCATCTATCGGTCCAAAATTAGATGCCGCTATTAATGCTGCAACCAGAGTCGGCTTTCCTGAATGTATTATTCCATTATCCGAAATAGTAATTGAAATGGCTTTATCTCCTAAAAGTAATAGTGCTTATCTAGCAATTGATAAAGCTTTAACTACAATTAGAACTAAAAACTGTGGAAGTGTTCCTAAACATATTCATACCAATAGTAAAGATTATTTATATCCTCATAATTATAAAAATAGTTGGGTTAAGCAACAATACTTGCCAGACAATATCAAAAATGAAAAATTCTACTATCCTAAAAATAATGCTTATGAAAATAATCTTAATAAAATAGATAGTGAAAAGAAGAAACAATAACCCATAATAAAAATATTAGACGATGAATCTAATATTTTTATTTGGTAATATCATTAATTACATAACTTGCACATAATAATCCAGCAACACCTGGCATATAACATACCGTACCAAGCACTTTATCTTTATTCTTAGTAGGAACTTCATTAGAAGAAACAACTTTAAATTTATTTCTAATACGATTTTCTTTAACTTTTTTTCTTAATATTTTAGCAAGAGGATCCCCGCTAGTTTTGTCAAGAGTAGTAATTGATAATTTAGATGGATCAGTCTTATTTGCAGTCCCCATACTTGAAACTAATTTATATTTATTAGCATGTTTCATAAGTAATAGCTTAACTTTAACATCATCACAAGCATCAATAACATAATCATATTTATTAACTAATAAATCGTTAAAATTATCTTCAGTTATAAACTTATATATTATTGAAATATTCGCATTTTTATTAATACTCAAAGCTCTTTCGGCTGCTGCTTCACATTTAGATATTCCAATATTTTTATTATTGGAAATAATCTGTCTATTTAAATTAGATTCTTCAACAACATCACCATCAACAATAGTTATGTTTTTAACGCCAGATCTAACTAATGCCTCTAACGCATATCCTCCTACTCCACCAAGCCCAACTACTAGCACCTTTGTTTTTTCAAGTTTAGTAAAGCGATCTTGTCCAAATAACGCTATTAATCTTTCAAACATATTATCCCTCCAAAATAAAAACCTAACTAGACATCAATTGTGATAAAATCCCGCATTCTCGCAGGTGGGCATCACATAAAGAACTTTAGGATTCTAACTCTTTGAGCTAGCATTCAACACCATCCTTTAATTAGATTCCCTTACATCACACATAGTCGGTTTTATGTAAATCGACATCTATTAGGTAATTTAATTATATCAAATGTTTTTGTATTTAACAATTAGATTATAAACGATTTACACTAAATTTATGATTAATTTATGA
>DJSP01000093.1:49779-68330 GCA_002438065.1 Caryophanales bacterium UBA6331
AATGGTAACAAAAACCGAGCTACAAAAAAAGAGATAAAATAACTTATCTCAATATATTAATTTCCACTCGCTTTCCATCTTTCAAGTACATCACAGTTAGCTGAATATGGAAGTGGATCAGGTAAATCCATTTTAATTAATAATGGTATTTTAAATGCACTACCAAACGATACTAAAGTACCTGCTTGTAACGAATTAAGTTTTTCAATAATATCACTAGATACATTAGGAAGCATCTTTTCAATATATTCTAAATCTTTAGGATGTGTCATTTTAAGAACTAAGAAATTACTCATTTGAGCAACAACTGTTTCCGATATATCAACAGGTCTTTGACTAATCAAATCAATTATAACCCCATATTTACGTCCTTCTTTGGCAATTCTCTCAAATATATTATATCCTAATAAGAATTTATCATTATCGTTTTGAACATATCTATGTGCTTCTTCTAATATCAAATGGAACGGTATAGAAGCTCTAACTTTTCTCTTCTTAGCAAAATCAAAAATCATTTTAGAAATTATCTTAACAATAACTTTAGCAAGGCCATCATCTATATCTTCTAAATTAACATTAATAATTTGGCTTCTTCTTGAATTTAAAACAATTAACTTAGAAATATATTGTTCTAGTGAAATATATTTATCAAATTCAAAATATTTACCATTTTTACTATTTATAATTGAATTTAATCTTACCTTTAAAATTATAGCTGAATCTTGCATTATTCTATTGTTTAAGAAACCTTCCCCAATTAAAGCAAAATCCATAGCCTTAGCAAAATCTTTTAAATTATAAAAGGCATTTTCATTAACTTCAATTTGACTTTCTAATTCTGGATTAATATAAGTTGCTAAATATTCATTTATTAATACACTTTCGCCAAATTCACCTTTATTATCAATTTGAAAACAATTTGCAAATCTTCTTGTATAGCCAATTCCCTTAAGTTCTGCATTAACATTAAATTCATTAGTAGAACAAGATGCTAATATTTGAAATATATCATTCTTTTTACCAGCAGCATTTTGATTAGAAAATAATACACTTTGTATTGCTGATGCAATTAAATGATTCTTAAGTTTATTAACGTTATCATTATTTTCACTAAATATTTTAGCAAGTTTACTAGCTCTTTCTATAATTGTTAATTGGCTATGATTTTCTGCATTTAAAAGTAATGCTAAATCATCATTAGAAAGTAAATAAACTGGAATTTGTAATAATTCATCGCCTTGTTCAACTGGATTAGTTGTAATAAACTTATATTGATAATTCGGATTTATTTGATTAATATTTTTAAATGCATTTTTGTATTCCCCGTAAGCATCAAAGATAAACAAATTCGCATTATAAGTTAAAATTTGCGGATTTAAAAATATATTTTGAATTATTCTTGATACTGAACATGATTTACCAGATCCAGAGTTACCAAATATAGCCATATGATTAGAAAATAAATCATTTATACCAGCATATATCTTACGATTTTCATATATAGGACTTCTACCAATGTATAAACTCTTTTCATCATCTTTACCCATAATAATATCTAATTCTTCATTATTAATAACTCTTATTGTACTATTTAACGTTGGTTTCTTAATGGTACCAGCAATAAATCTAGTTCCAACAAATTCTCCTAATAGTTCAATCTTAATTGTTTCTTCATCTATATTTTTTACTTCTCCTAAAAGTTTTGTATTTTCATTTTCAAACACAACATGTAAATTCATCAAATTTTGAATCACATTAGCTTCTTTATTAATTGCAACAATAACAATATTATCACTTATAAATTTAATTTTTCCAAACACTTTAATCTACCTTCTATTCTATAAAAAGTATAACATAAAAATATAATAAAAAAAATCAAAATAATTCACACTCCTTTATTTTTATGAATAATTACAAACTCTACACATCATAGAGTGTACTAACAGTTTTAACATGATATATTAATATTGTCAGGAGAAGATTTAAAAAGATGATAATAATAGGAGGAAGCATATGAATAACACATTATCAAATTTAAATTTAGAACTAGATAAAGGATTTGAGCAAGAAAACACACTTTACGATCTATATCAATTAATATCTACATATAATAAATTATTATTAAAAGCAGGAAACGATTTAGAAAAAACAAATAAAATTATTAAAAAAATTTTTATAGTTATGATTGCTACGAAAAACCTATTGCAGAATTATTTTCAGGTTTTACTCAAAATGAATTACTGTATTTAACTGAAGCAGAACATAATGTTTTAATAGATACTTAAGACATGATATTTCTAATTGATGATCATACTTTATTAAAGATTTCTTCTTTCCACCCAATTGGTAGTGGTAACCTACGCGATGTAAGTTATAAATTTATACAATTTTTAGATTGCAAAGTAAAAAGATAAGAAGATAAAATATATGATAGTGATTCATATTATTGTACAGAATATTACGAATATAGAGATGCAATTGGATTATTTAATGGAAAAAAATTAATTACACCTGCATATAATTTTGAAAAGCAATTTGAATCAATTGACGGTGCTAATATCAGAGATATTTTAATTCCTCAATCAATAGATGAAATTCATGAAAAAATTAAATCAGTTAAAGAAGCCAAAATGAAAGTACTAAAAAAAATTATAGACTCACAATCTATAATTTTTATTTTAATTTATCTTTTAAAATTTCATTAACTTTAACTGGATTTGCTTTTCCTTTAGTTTCTTTCATAACTTGTCCAACAAAGAATCCAAATAAATTTGTTTTACCATTATGATAATCTTCGATTTGTTTTTGACTATTTGCTAAAATATTATCAACAATTTTAATTAATTCACTATCATCAGATATCTGAACCATTCCTTCGTCAATAATTATTTTTTCAGGTTCTTCTCTTCTATCTAAACATAAATTAAATAATTCTTTAGCTTGTTTAGAAGATATTTTATTTTCACTTAAATTGCTAATAATAACACTTAATCTACTAGGTGT
This sequence comes from Caryophanales bacterium UBA6331, assembly GCA_002438065.1. GTDB lineage: Bacteria > Bacillota_I > Bacilli_A > RF39 > UBA660 > CAG-533. Next base: position 52,783 of record DJSP01000093.1, read on the forward strand.
TACAAAAAATTCATCTATTTCAATATTTTCTTTTGAGATATATCCTAATATAGTTGAAATAATCCAGTTAGCAGCTGTTTTAGCATCGATTCCTAATTTAATGCATTCTTCAAAGTATAAAGCAATCTTCTTTTCTTTAACTAATATATTTGCATCATAACTAGATAATCCATACTGACTCATATATTTATTTTTACGTTCATAAGGAAGTTCAGGTATTGATTTAAATATTTTTTCTTTCCATTCTTCATTTATTTTAATTTTAGGAATATTTGGCTCTACAAAATATTTATAGTCAATCGCATCGACTTTAGAACGCATTCTAATTGTTGTACCCGTTGTATCATCAAATCTTCTTGTTTCTTGTTCAATTTTATCTTGCTCACCATTCTTAATTAGATCAAGTTGTCTTTGAACTTCATAATTAATAGCATCCCTAACTCCACTAAATGAATTAACATTTTTAATCTCAACTTTAGTTCCAAGTTCATCCGTATTACTTAAAGATACATTAACATCACATCTTATTTGTCCTTTTTTAGAATCAGCATCAGATATATCTGTGTATTGATAAACACTTCTTATATATTCTAAGAAAGTAATAACATCGTTTAAATCATGAAAACAAGGTGTTGTAACAAGTTCTAAAAGAGGCACTCCTGCTCTATTATAGTTAATTTTACTTGACTTTTCTTCGTGAGTCATTTGAGCTGAATCTTCTTCTAAATGAATATTATCAATTCCTACTTTAAATACACTGCCATCTGCTCTTTCAATATCAATAAATCCATCAAATCCAATGGGAGCAGGTATCGTATTTTGAGTTATCTGATATCCTTTAGGTAAGTCAGGATAGTAATAATTTTTTCTTTCAAAATATAAATATTCTGGTTGCTTACAATTTAGAATCTTGCTCATCATAAGTCCCATTTCAACACATCTTTTATTTACTACCGGAAGAGTTCCCGGAAATGCCATATCAACCGGTCTAACATTTATATTAGGAGTATCAGAATAACCATTCTTGGCACTTGAAAATATTTTACTATTAGTTTTAGAAACCTCACAATGCATCTCAATTCCAATAGTTAATTTATAATCATTCATGATTTACCTCCTTAGCAATTTGATTTTTATAAGGCATAACACTTTCTAAAGCATAAGCAATATTTAAAACATTTTGATCATCATAACAGTTACCAGTAATATTTACCCCAACCGGTAAATTATCAATAAATCCATCAGGAATAGTTATTGAAGGGAATCCCCCAAAATTACCAACTTGTAAAAATTCATCAAGTACTGAAGTATTTTCATCAATCATATCTAAAGATCCATCGATATGTTTAGCAACTCCTACTCCAACCGGCATAATCATTGCATCATACTCTTTAAAATAATTTTTCATTATATCAACAATTAACCTTCTAACTCTTTGAGCATTAATAAAATATCTTTCTTGATTTTCTTTTTGTAAAACATAAGATCCAATTATAAATCTACGTTTAATCAAAGAAGAAAAGTTCTTAGTACGATATTTTCTCATCATTTCGATATAATTTTTTCCATCTTCTCTAGGTCCAAAAATAAATCCAGTTAAATTAGACATATTGCTTGTTGCTTCAGCACATGATAACACTACATAAACTGATGGTAATGCATCAAGAATTTTTTTATCAATAGAAACACTCGTAACATTTGCTCCAAAATATTCTAATTTTTTAATTGTTTCACGATATATTTCTAAATGTTTTTTAAGTTCATCATTCATATTAGGATAATTTTCTTCATCAATTAATTCCTTAATATAAAATAATTTTTTACCCCTAATATTTTTATCTAAATTATCGTATAAATGCATATTTGTTGAATCAAATGAAGTCATATCATTTTCATCAATGCCTTTCATATTATCTGTAACAATTGCTGCATCTTCAACACATCTAGTTAAAACACCACATGTATCTAAACTAGAAGCAAAAGGAAATAATCCATATCTAGAAATCATTCCATAAGTAGGCTTATATCCAACAATTCCGCAATAAGCTGCTGGCTTACGAATTGAATCACCAGTATCTGATCCTAGTGCATATGGATAAACTCCTGCCGCAACCGCACAAGCAGATCCGGCAGATGATCCTGCACACATTCTTGCTTTATCCCACGGATTTAATACCGTACCAGTATGACATGTTGTACCTGTTCCACCCATACCAAATTCATCAAGAGCAGTTTTATTAGTTGGAATAGCACCTGCTTTATATAAATTACTTACAGCAGTAGCATCAAAAAATGGAACATAATCTTTTAACGTATTAGATGAACCAGTTGATAATATTCCTTTAGTTGAATAATTATCTTTAATTCCAAAAGGAATACCAGAAAGTAAATTATCAGTAACATTTCCACCTTTAGCATCATCTAAAATTGTTACAAAAGCATTGTACTTATCTTCTACCTCATGAGACATTTTAATAGATTCCTTAACAAGTTCATCACTAGTAACTTTACCATTTATTAAATCCTCATGTAATTCTTTAATAGTTTTATTTAGCATCATTTACACCACCTTTGGTAAAACTACTGAAGCACCATCATTAAGATCAGAGTTAGCAAGTAATTCTTCTCTTGGAATAGATTCCTCAATAGCATCTTCTCTTAATTCAGCATAAAAATCATCAAGAGCATGAGTCATAGGTACAACTTCGCTTATATTTTCAATATCATTTATTTTATTAATATTTTTATCTATAATTTCAAACTCATCAAATACCATATTAGTTTCTTCATCAGTTAAACCAATCATTAGTAAATCAGCAAGTTTTCTTATTTTTTCTTTTGTAAAATCCATAATTTCCTCCTTAACTTAAAGAAAAAAGAATAAATATTCTTTCTCCTATGGATATAATCTATTAGGTCCTCTAAAGATAAACTGTGCATCCCTAATATGGTCAAGTCCTAATAACAATAATGTTAATCTATCTACTCCAATTGCAAATCCGCCATGAGGTGGCATACCATATTTAAAGAATTGCATATAAAATTCAACATCTTTAGTTAATCCTTTTTCATCCGCATTATGTTTTAAATGATCATATCTATGTTCTCTTTGGGATCCACTAGTTATTTCCATACCTCTCCATAATAAGTCATATCCTTGAGGAACATCATTTTCATCTCTCATATGGTAGAAAGGTCTTTTAGCTTTACTATAATCAGTTATAAATAAGAATTCAGAGCCATATTCTTCCATTGCAAATTTACAAGCTAACTTTTCAGTTTCCGCATTTAAATCTCCAATATCATGTTCTGGTATTTCATAACCATATCTTTTTTCTAATTCTTTATATAAATCAAATAATTTAATTCTAGGGAATTCCTTATCAGGAACAACAACTTCTTGTCCAAATCTAGATTTAATTATATCTCCAAAATTTTCCTTTAATTTTCCTAGAGCATAAGTAAGCATTTCTTCTTCTAAATGCATAACATCTTCATATGAATTAATATAAGCAAATTCAAGGTCAAATGAAGTAAATTCAGTACAATGTCTATTAGTGTTAGAGTTCTCTGCTCTAAATGCAGGAGCAACTTCAAAAACCCTTTCAAAACCAGAAGCAATAGCCATTTGTTTATAAAATTGAGGACTTTGTGCTAAATAAGCTTTATCATTAAAATATTTAACCTCAAACACAGAAGATCCTGATTCAGAAGCAGTACCTATAATCTTAGGAGTATGAATTTCAGTAAAATCATGTTTGTATAAATAATCTCTTAGATATTCAACGAAAGCACTTTGAATAGGTATAATATATTCTTTAGCATCACTTCTTAAATCAATCCATCTATAATCTAACTTTTTATCAGGTAATGCATTTTCTTCAATTGGATAAGCATCTGCTATAGATAAAATTTCTACACTTTCTGGTAAGAATTCTTTACCACCATCTTTAACATATTCACTCATAACCATTTTACCAGTAAATGTTACAAAAGAACCAGTTGTTAAGGTAGCACAAACATTTGCAAGTTCTTCTTTAATTTTATCAACAGAAACTTGAATATATCCAGTTCTATCTTTTAACTTAATAAAAATCATATATTTTGTATTTCTAATTGTTTTAATCATTCCTGAAATTTTAGATAATTCATTTTCTTCTAAATTTTTAATTAATGTTCTTTCCATAAATAATCCTTTCTAAAATTAAAATTCACAGTTACCTGGTGTTCTTGGATAAGGAATAACATCACGAATATTATCAATACCTGTAATATAAATAAGTAATCTTTCAAATCCCATACCAAATCCAGAATGTACACAAGTACCATATTTTCTTAAATCTAAGTACCAAGAAAGTTCTTCTTTATTCATTCCAAGTTCATCCATACGTTTAACTAACTTATCATAACTTTCTTCTCTTTGAGATCCACCCATTAGTTCGCCAGCACCTGGTACTTCTAAATCTACAGCTGCAACAGTTTCACCATCTTCATTTTGTTTCATATAAAACGCCTTAATATCTTTTGGCCAGTTCTTAATAAATACTGGTCCATTAAAGTATTCAGTAATATATTTTTCATGTTCTTTTGCAATATCTTCACCATATTCTGGTTCAAATTCCCATTTAACGTCAGCGTTCTTTAAAATAGTAATAACATCTTTATGATCAATTCTTGTAAATTTACTATTAACTAATCTAGTTAGCTTATCTATTAATCCTTTTTCTACAAATTGATCTAGGAATTTCATTTCATCTTTCGCATTTTCTAAAACATAATTAACAACATATTTAAGCATATCCTCCATAATGTCCATATCGCCTTCTAAATCACAGAAGGAAATTTCTGGTTCAATCATCCAGAATTCAGAAGCATGAACTTTCGTATTTGAGTTTTCTGCTCTAAAAGTAGGACCAAAAGTATAAGTTTTCTTAAATGCGGTAGCAAATGTTTCTGCCTCTAATTGTCCACTAACAGTTAATCCGGTTTTTTTACCATAAAAATCTTTTTCTGGTTCATATTTACCACTAGAAGCAATACGATTTAAATCAAGAGTTGTAACTTGGAACATTTCTCCAGCTCCTTCACAATCAGAACTTGTTATAATTGGAGCATGAAAATATACATAATTACGATCTTGAAAATATTTATGAATTGCCATAGCCGCAACACTTCTTACTCTAAATACTGCATTAAAAGTATTAGTTCTAGCTCTTAAATGACCTACCTCTCTTAAGAATTCTCTAGTGTGTCTTTTAGCTTGAATTGGATAAGTTTCATCAGCAAGTCCAAGAACTTTAATACTATCCGCTTTAAGTTCAAAATCTTGATTTCCACTAGATTCAACAATTGTTCCAGTAACTTCTAAACTTGATCCAACTAATACTTTATTAATTTCTTCATAATTACTTAAACTAGTATCATAAACAACTTGTAAAGTATTAATTGTTGTTCCATCAGAAAGCACTATAAAAGCAAAATTTGAACTCTTTCTATGATTTCTAACCCATCCTGGAATTGTAACTTTTTTTCCAATATAACTTTCCTTAAATAAATCTTTTATATCCATTTTTAACATCTCCTATAATTTCATATCTAAATAATCAGATAAATCATTAATATTTACTTTTTCTTCTTCTTTAGTAACATTATCTTTAACGTTTACCATCATATCTTCTAAATCTTTATCATTTAATATAACTAAATATTTTGCATTAAATCTATCAGCGGCTTTAAATTGGCCTTTTAAACCTTTTCCTAAATAATCCATTTCAGTTATAAAGCCATTTAATCTTAAATTTTGAGCAATATATAAAGCCGTATCTTTTTCTGTATCAGAAACATACATAATATATACATCAACATCATTATTAACTGGAATATTTACATGAGCCATATCTAAGCACATCATTAATCGATCAAAACCAATTGCAAATCCGACAGCTGGAACACTTGGTCCATCCAAACTTTCAACAAGATTATTGTATCTTCCACCGCCACCAATTGCTAGTGTATCAATTCCATCAATATTTACATTAATTTCAAACACCACATGATTATAATAATCAAGTCCTCTAACCAAATTAGGATCTTCCTCATAATTTATTTCTAATAAATCAAGTTCTTCTTTCAATTTATTATATCTATTTAAACTTTCTTCATTTAAATAGTGGGCTATTTTAGGAGCATTTTTAATTACATCTTTATCTCCATCAACCTTACAATCAAGTATTCTTAAAGGATTAGTTTCAAATCTTCTTTGACAATCTTCACATAAATCTTTAATATGTGGTTTTAAATAATTAGTTAAAGCATCATGATATCTTTCTCTTGATTCTCTATCTCCTAAAGTATTTATTTTTATAACTGAATCAAGTCCTAATAAATTGAAGATATTATAACATAAAGAAATAACCTCTACATCACTAGCAATATCATCAGATCCAATCATTTCTACACCAAATTGTGTAAACTCTCTATTTCTCCCTGATTGTGGTCTTTCATAACGATACATCTTCTCATTATAATAAACTTTAACTGGTTCAGTCATATTACCATATAACTTATTTTCAATAAACAATCTAACAATTCCTGCAGTTCCTTCTGGTCTTAAAGTTAAATTTCTATCTCCCCTATCTTTAAAATCATAAGTTTCTTTACTAACTAAATCACTAGTTTCCCCAGCACTTCTATGAAATAAACTAGAATCCTCAAACACTGGAGTTTCTACATTAACAAAATTATATTTTTGACATATTCCTTTAATAATTTCATTAACATATTCTCTTTTTTTAGCATCAAGTCCATAAACATCATAAGTTCCTTTTGGTTTAGTAATCATTTAAATCATCCTTTCTTAAAATAAAAAACAAGGAAATAATAGCTAAGGGCGAATTATATCCGCTGTGCCACCTTATTTCACTTGTTAAAGCCTTTATTAAACTTATATCGTAGTTACCCGGATTATTTTATATAAAGAATGTCTCATAACTATTATATATTAAGTATTTTCACCAACTAACTCTCTCTTTAAATATATTAATTAATAATTACTTCTTCTTTAATAATCAACTATACTAATATTTTACTTAAAACGCCTCATAAAGTCAAACTATTTTTCACCTAATATCAAATAAAAATTAGTTATATTTCAAACCAATTCTTATATAAAATTATTTTTTAATTTTATTAGTTTACTATTATCAATAATATCACGTTTATTTTCTAAATTAGAAACACATGTATTCCTTAACTTATCAGATAAATATATCAATTCATAATGATTTATTTTCTGATTACATCTACTTTCACTATTTTGTGAAGTAAAATAGCAAACTTCAATATCTTTATATGGACTAATGACTATATTTGTCAAAACTTCTATATAATAAATAATTAATATCTTTATCATTTTTATTTTATACAACATATAAATCATATAATCTATATTTTTTCTTTTTATTAACATGCTTTTTTGCAGAATATATATTTTAGTCAAGTAGATCAAGTAATAAATCGCTATTTTCTATATGCAAAAAAAGCATTTAATGAAGAAAATCTTATTATCAGAATTTGTTCCTTTAATATATTTTATTACTTCCTTTACTGTTTTTAATGCTTCTTAATCATTTATATTTCTTAAATATATAGAAATATAGAAATGTTTTTAGGAAATAAAGAGGCAAAATAAAATTCATTAATTCTGAATCACGACCATAAACAAAATACCACTGCATAAGTGTAACCTTTCAAATATAAATAAAAATGTGTTGATCTAACAAGATTAATAAAATTATCATATTTTTCTTTTGTATCTACATTAGTTATTATTCTAGTAGAAAGTAATGGATAGTTATTTTCATCAGCTAAATTTAAATATCCTATAATTTGTCTAACTTGTATCTAATCTTTTAATTCATATATTTCTATATTATTATTTTTCTTCTATCATAAGTATAGTATCTACATCCTAATACCAAATTCAATTTTTCCAATACATTCACGATATTTTTTTCCTTTATTTAAAATATCTTTAACAGTTTTTACTTCTTCTTTTATATCAGATGTTGCTAGTAAACTATCTAGTTTTTCATTTAAATCAGTAGCATATTCCATCATATAACTTTCACTAATATTAGCAATTTTACTTTTAAGCAAGTTTTCAACAATTATCATACTAGTTTTTTTATCTACATAATCTTTATTATCTATCTTTATACAAAAATAACTATTAATTAATCCTACTAAACTCATAGAAAAGAATAAATCACCTTGAAAATCATCATTTAAATTAAAAATACTCATTAACATTTTTGAATTTGAATAAATTTCATTAGGTAATATAAAGTTATTACTTATCATTCCTTTTTCAATATCTTTATAAAAATAACTAATATAATATTTTCTTTCAATTAATTTTGCTTTAATATCCTTATTAGTTTCTTTATTTATACTTTCTTCTAAAAACAATAACATAGTACTATAATAATCTTTCATATAAGCATTTGTTAATTTTGAAGTTCCCGAAATATAATCATTTAATTTTTTATTTGCTTCTTCTTCATTACCTATTGTAATATGTTCTATTTTAATCCCAAGCATTGATAAATCCACCATATTATTAATTTTTAAATTTCTTATGTAGCAAATCATATAAAATATTCTTCTATATTCAAAATTATCAATATTTCCATCAATTAGCAAATCATCACTTTTAAATTTAGATAACATTTTTTCTTTTATATAATCAACGCATATGTTACATTTGACAAAATCAAAATTTAAAGAATTATATATGCCATCTTCAATAATAAGGATTTCTTTTAAATAAGCTAATAATTTTTCATATCTACTCACATTCTTTTTATTATTTATATCTAAAAATATTAACTTTTTATAAATATTTTTAATTGTTTCACTTATTTCATAAAGACTATCTAATTTTTCTAAATCTTTTTTACTCATAGTACTATCTATCATGCTATCCTCCAATAATTATTTTAAAGATATAATTTTAACTTTTTCTTTATCTTTATCTAAATAATCAAAACATTTACTCACCAAATTTGAATCAACAGTTTTATTGCTTATCTGATTATCAAAATCATCTTTTATTTCAGTAGCTCGTTTCAAATTCATATCAACAAGTGCAGCTCTAATAAAGACATTACATAATAAGATCTGGAACATACTTGATTCATTATCTAAACTATTTAATTTTTTAAGATATTTGATAGCAAAATCACTATTAAAGTCATCTTTAACATCATCAAAAGATTCAGTAAATAAATCTCCTAAATTATCCGATTCCATTTTAGCAAGTAAATAAGTATCTTTTGGTACATCAAAGTTATGGCTTATCATATATTCTTCTGACTTATTGAAAATAAAGGATAAATAATATTTTGTATAAATTAACTTATTTTTAACAGCTAAATAATTTGGATCATTTATATATTCATTTAATATAGTATAAATTGTCTTTTTTAGATCTTTATCTAATTCTTCTTCAATTTTATCTTTATAAACTATTGCTAAGTGATAAATCATCTTTTCAAAATTCGCATTTTTTTCACTTCCAACACTAATAAAATTAATTCCATTACTTAAATAATCTCCAATATTTAGTGTAACCTTATGTAATTCTTTATATAATTTATTATATATACGTCTTATTGCTTTATTTTCATATTTTTCATTTAAAACACTATCAAAATTATTGCCTAAATTATCAAATTTTTTAGTCATTTTCAAATATTTTAACCATGAAAATACCTTATCCTTATTAAATTTAACATCAGCATATAATTGTTCTTCTTGTTTTAAAAATATTTTTAACATATTAATTTTTCTATCATATTCATCACTATTTTTAAAACCTTCAATTTCAAATAAATACAATCCTTCATAAAGTCTTTCAATTGTTTGAGTAACTCTATAAATAGCATCAAACATTTGCTTATCAAAATAAGTAAAATTGTCTTTTATCATAAACCCCTCCTTAAAATTTTTATTTAAATAATATTATCTTCTTACTAGAAGATTCTTTTTTTCATTACTACTATCATTTTCTAATAGCCAATCAATATGATCATTAACATAATTTATAATTTGGCATTTTTTTACATATTCATTTACTTCTGTTATAGATGGAATATCATGCATAATTTCATATGTATATATATCACCATTATTTTCGTAAATATCATATGGAAAATAAATAGAACCATTATCAATAAAAACATTCGTATTTAATTCATATTTTATATCAGTATATATTTCTTTACCAATAAATTTTCCATTTTCTATATATATTTTAAATAATATATCTTTGTCAGTTCCATTAATTTTGCCTCTTACAATGACATTATTTAATTTTGTAATTATATCTTCTAATGTTAATTCTTCCATCATTATTTCCCTCAAACTTGATGTATATTTTACCATGTAATTTATAAAAATACAACCTTTTGTTCACATAACTAATTATAATTCAAAGAAAAAACACAAGATTTACTCGTGTCAAATATATATTTTATAAATTTTTATCTAGATATTTCTTTAAATTTTCCGCTACATTTAAAGGAACTATTTCAGCTATTTCTTGTACACTAGCTTCCTTTATCTTTTTAGCACTACCAAACCTTTTAATTAATTCTTTTCTTCTCTTTTCACCAATACCTGGAATATTATCAAGTAAGCTTTGAATAGAACCCTTACTTCTTATTTGTTTATGATAAGTAATTGTAAATCTATGAACTTCATCTTGCATTCTCGTTAAATAATGAAACAAATTACTAGTTCTATCAATGTCATATAGCTCTAGTGTATCACCATCTAACAAATCATTTGTTTGATGTTTATCATTTTTAACTAGACCACATACTTTTATATCAAGATTAAGTTCCTGTAATACTTCCTTAGCCGCTCTAATTTGACTCATTCCCCCATCAACTAGTATTAACTCAGGTAAATCTTTATCAATTAATCCATGATAGTATCTTCGGTATATTACTTCTTTCATCGTGTTATAATCATCATTTTTATCTTCCATTATCTTATATTTACGATACTTAGATTTATCAGGCATCCCATTAACAAACACTACCATTCCCGATACTGCATAAGTACCAAATAAATTAGAGTTATCAAATATATCAATTCTGTTAATGCCAATTCCAAGTAATGCCGATAGCTCATCATTAGCCCCACTAGTTTTATTTAATTTCTGCTGATATCTTTCAAAATTATTATCTAAATTGATTTCCGCATTCTCTTTCGCCATATTAAGAAGTTTTCTTTTACTACCCTTACTAATTTTTATAAACTTAGTATCAATTATTTCTCTTAAAATATTATCATCTACCTCATCTGGAAGTAATATTTCTTTAGGTATTTCCTTTTTATTATAAAACATCGCAATATAATACTCTAACTCTTCTAAATAATTCTCCATTACTGGATATATTTCACTATTTGCGCCTATCAATTTACCATTTCTTACAAACAAGATTTGTAATGACAAAAATCCATTTTTAAAAGCATAATTAATTACGTCTAAATTTTCACTTGGATTAAGCTCAACTTTTTGTTTTTCTAATACAACAGTCATATAATCAAGTTCTTTTTTAAGCTCTAGCGCTAGTTCATAATTCATAGACTCAGAATATACTTCAATCTTTTCATTTAATTTACTTTTAATAATATCTTCATTTCCTCTTAAGAAAGATAATATGTCTTTTTCCATTTCATCTATCTTTTCTTGATCAATATCTTTTTTACAATAACCTAAACATTCATGAATATGATAGTACAAACATACATCTTTAGGCATTCCTTCACATTTTTTTAAAGGATATAATCTATTTATTAAATTAACTATTCTTCTAGCAGCATAAGCATTAACATATGGTCCAAATAAATATTTATCTTTTCTATTTTTAACTTTTAAATATCTAACTACTTTAAGAGTCGGATAAGGCTTTTTACTATATTCAATATAAGGATAACTCTTATCATCTTTAAGTAAAATATTATACTTTGGATTATACTTTTTAATTAAATTAATTTCTAATATAAAAGACTCTAACTCTGTATTAGTAACTATATACTTAAAATAAGCAATATTTTTAACAAGTTCCGCTGTCTTACCAGTTTGAGTTCTATTAAAATATGAACTTAATCTTCTCTTTAAATTTTTAGCCTTACCAACATATATAACTATATCATTTTTATCATACATTTGGTATGATCCTGGTTTAGTAGGAACTAACTCTAATTCTTCTTTAAACAAAATAATCACCTAATTCTACTTATATTATCGTTTTTATTTACGAACTTATTAAAATAATTATAAAAACATTCATCTATATTAGAATAATTCAAGGGTAAAGTAATTTCTTCATCATATGCAGCCATTCCCATTTTATCAAATAACTCTTTATCATCATGATTAAAAATATATGTAGCTAAATAAAGCCCATTTACATATCTAAATCTTAGGTTTAATTTATTTTCTAAATCATCACCATCTTCTTTAATTAAACTATCAAAATATTTATGATAATTAATAAAAGTATTTTTATATATCTCTGGTAACTTTTGTACTTCTTTATTAAAGACATCTTCATAAATATCCATATTTATTGTGTTCCATGGTTTATTTTTAAATATTTCTTTAATAAAATTAACATAACTTATATAAAAGCAAGATAAAATTTCATAAAAATAATGTTCTTTAATTATTTTCTCGGCATCTAATCCAAACTCAGTAAACTCAGTCAAATATTTATATAAATACAGTTCAATTGTTATTGGTGAAACTTCAGTAAAATTATCAAAATTAACTTTAAAACTTATATTCTTTTGAAAATAAACTTTATGAATAAATTCATGAACAATTGAAAATACATCTCTTATATTATTTTTAACAACAATTGTTACTTTACCATCATTATTTATAGAGTTATAATCATCTTCATTTATATCTTTATTTAAAAAGACAAAACTTTCCTTATCATTTTCTATTAAATTCATGAACATATTATATAAATTTATATCAAACTGTTTTAAAAACTCAAGAACAATATTGAAAGAATCATTAATATTTAAAGTTTCTTTTAATTCTAAATTATCTAATTCATCTAATTCTTTTATTCCATTATCATCTAATAAATTTATTAATCTATTAGAAACTATAACAATATTAAATCCATCATATAATTTATTCTTTTGAAATTTTATTTTAATGTTAGAAAAATATCTTTCTAAACTATTTTCACAATCTCTTTTCTTTATATTATTAAAGTTAAAATTTTTATCATACATCCCTAAATTAATTTCATTTAATACTTTCATATCATTATTATAATAAATATAAGGACTAACAAACATAGCATAAATATACCTATACATTTGATTATAATCAATTAATGATAAAGATTGTCTATCAATATCTTTTTCAAATAATAAAAAATTATCTAAAAAAATCTTCTTTAATTTAACATCATCTATTAAGTTTATTTTCTTCTTTATCTCTTCATTATAATATTTTTTATTTAAACTTCTTATAATTAAGATTTTAACATCACTATTTAAAAAATCAACATATTTTATAAAAAAGCAATAATACATTGTAACCATTAATCTATTATAAATATAGTTATAAGCATCTTCTTCATATTTTGTATGTTCTAAATATTTTCTTAAATACATCTCTGCTGATATTGATCCAACTTCGCACAATATTTTATTATACATTTTTTTACCAGTTTGTAAATTATATTTATGGGTAAATTCATGAACAATTCCAAATATATCATTAATATTATTTTCTACACTAATTATTGTTTTTCCTGTTCCTAACACTACATGATTGCTATTATCTAAATATTTATGATCTACATCTTTAGAAACAAATATAAAAGATTTTTTATCAAAACTAATTGTATTAATAAAGGCATTATAGATATGATTATCAAAACTATTAAAAAAATCACAAGCTACATTATAAGATTCACTAATATTATATTTATTGTTTGTTTTCTTTATAATTGAATTAAAATCATAAGGAAAATCAAATTTAAAATATAATTCAATCAATAAATTAATAATTTTATCCATTTCTTTCTTATTCATAAGTGCTTCTCCATACAAATACTATAGCACATTATTAAATTAATTGATATAATGTAAAAGATGTAATATGAAATTAATAAATACAAGTTATATTGAAATTAAAAAATCTAAATTTTATGGTTATTTATATGAATTAGATTCGATAGAAGAAGTTAAATCAATATTAAAAGATTTAAAAGAAAATAATAAAAGTTATAGACATATTCCTTATGCTTATTATTTTAATAATACTGCTGGTAAATCAGATGATAAAGAGCCAGGTAATATTTCTATTTCTTTTTTAAATAATTTAGAAAGAAATAATTTAAAGAATCACTTAATTGCGGTTGTTAGATTTTATGGAGGAACAAAATTGGGTGCTTCTAACTTATCTAGAACATATGGTAAATGTGCAAGTTCATGCATAAATAAATAAAAATCACATAATCTTCATTAGGTGATTTTTTTGAATTATATAATTAAATATTTAAAAGCATTAGCAATACCCTTTATTTCTTTAATAATTATGGCTATCTTATTTAGTATAACTAACTTATTAGGATTTAAAACTAACAATATTTTTATTTTAATTGCTATGGCAATAGTTATGTTTATATCGGGATATCTATTAAGTAAAGAATTTATTAAAAAGAAATATATTCATGGTTTAATATTTGGAATTATTATGTCTGGATTATATTTATTACTAAGTCTAATATTTCGCAATAAATTAACTTTTAATACTATTATTTATTATTTAGTAATAACTATTTCATCAATGTTAGGATCAATGTTTTCCTCGGCAAAATCTAAATAAAAATATAAATGTAGTTATTAAAAACTCCAATTAAGGAGTTTATTTTATCTTTTGGGTCACTTTTTTTACTCGCTTTCGCTCGCGGTGGTGGCCCTGAGGAACCGATATTCCTATTCTTGTTTTATCTATATTTTTTGCTTTACATATGATTTACATTTTTATCCGATACGGAAAGCTGGAGAAACGCCAGCAGTAGTGGAAGCATAGTCAGCGTACCAGGAGCCGTAGCTAGTGACACGCAGGAATCTAGTGTTAGCACTAGAAGAAGCCGCGCGAAGCCACCAATATGAATTCGATGTATTGTACTTCTTTATAGCACCCGAATAGTTATCTGTAGTTACTCCTTTACTATTATAATAATCTAATTGTCTTGTATTATTATAGGCTGTATCGTCAGTTAATACATTATCAGTTGTTTCATCTTCCCATACTTCATGGGCACTTAACAAATATATTTTATCGGTTGATGTAAAGTTTGTTTCTCCTGCTGTACTACCATGACCTGATATTACTTTGGTATCTATTATTACGTTTCTTAAATCTTCTGGTAATTTATTAAAGAAATCTCCATTTGCATATGTTCTCATGGTTGTTGCTGGCCATCCACCTACATTGG
>DJSP01000104.1 GCA_002438065.1 Caryophanales bacterium UBA6331
TAAAAGCTAATAAATTTGTTGATGAAGTAATTCCATTGAGTGGAGAAGCCGATTTAGATTTAGCTTTGAAATCTTTACCAATAGATATTAGATTTGTTGGTGATGATTACAAAAATAAAGATTTTACTGGTAAGCAAACATGTGAAGCTAGAGGAATAAAAATATTTTATAATAATAGATTTCATGGTTTATCATCAACTGAATTGAGAAATAGAATATATGAAGCTGAATTAAAAAAGCATATGTCTAAACAAGAAAATGATATAAAGGAGATTAAAAATAATGGCTAAAGAAAAATTTAATTTTGATACTTTGTTTAATGTAGATTGTTGGCAAAATGATTTTAGAAAAGCAGCAAATAAAATAATGGCTAAAGGTGATAGAAAGAAAATTCCAATTTGTATTCCATCATATGGCAGACCTGATGCTAAATTTTTTATTCATTTAGCAAATGATTTTACTGAAGTTAAGAATTATCCTGTACATGTATTTGTTAGAGATAGTCAACTTAAAGATTATGAAAATAGTGAATATTTGAAAAATAGGTCTTGGGTTACTATTCATCATTTTCCTGATGAAGAAATTTCTGATGTTGGTTTAGTAAGAGCTAAAATTGTTGATACAATGTATGATTTGGGATATGAAGCAATCTTTATGCATGATGATGATATGAATGGTATTTATCCATCAATTCCAAGTGCAAGAGAATCTGGTCCTATTAGTAGAACATGGATGGGACTCAATCATTGGCAGACTTATAACATGTGGCAATTAGCAAGTGAATATGCTTGGCATATGTTTGATAGAGCAGTTTATACATTACCAATGGTTGCCGGATTTAGTTGGCTTCCTGATTTTTCAGAAGAAAAAAGTTCATATACAATTCGTGGATTGGCATCTATTGCTATGTGTATTAATATTAAACGAATGAAAGAAAATGGATTGAATTTCTTGACTGATAAAATTAAACATCATGAAGATTTTGATTTAGAGATTAGAGCTCTTATTAAAGGACTTTATCCAATTGAACTACATTGGTTAACATTCCACAGTGCAGGTTCAGGTAAATATCAACATTTAACATCTTATGAAAGATATGAAGAATTCCAAAAGCAAATGCTTGAAGATTTTAAAGATGTTGATTTTGTTATTGCCAGACATAGAAGTAAATTGCCAAATGTAGGAATAAATTGGAATAAAGCTAAAGCATATCTTGTTAATAATGGATTTTTAGATGGAGAAAAATATTCAAAAACTAAATATCAAATCAATATGTGGCAAGGTGGAAAAATGCTTGAATATTTCGAATAAAAGATAATATTTAAAACTATTATAAATATTATAAGATAAATTTAAGGAGGATATATATATGTCTAAAACATTAGAAGAAAGAGTTAGTGAACTTGAAAAAATTATTTATGGAGAACAGGAAGTAGTTGTTCCATATATTGATTTTGGAACTGATGATGAAACTATTTCATTACCAAAAAGAAATAAAGTTGGGGATATTGGATATGATGCATTTGCTAGAGAAACAGTAATAGTACCTGCTCATAGTAGTGCTAAAGTTCCACTTGGTATTGGTGCTATTATTCCTGAAGGTTTTAGTATTGCGGCCAGAACCCGTGGTGGTAGATGGTTAAATGGTCTTTTAGTTGGAGATGCTCATGTTGACTGGAATTATAGAGGTGAAATTAATGCGCTTCTTTATAATGTTACTGATAATGATATAGTTATAGAAAAAGGAGAGAGACCTTGTAGCATTGATTTATTTAAGACATATAAAATTAAATGGCAAACTTTAGAAGATTATATGGATGAAACTGGATTAACTAAAGATGAAATTATGAATACAAATAGAGGTGCTACTGGTTTTGGCAATTCAGGTAAATAAAAGGAGATAATATCATATGTCAGATTTTATGAAAGATATTATTAATCAATCTACATTGGATGAATGTAATGATATATTATCTCATGCAGAATCTATAGTTGGTACTAATATTATAAATAATGTAAATGAATTAACTAAAGAGCTTGATTGTTTAATAGATCAAATGCATAAAAAAGTATTAAGAGAAGAATATCAAATATCTGATAAAGAATTGGAAAAATTAATTATTAGATTACCAATATTAATATATGAATTAAATAATGTATTAATGAAAGCTGGTATTAGAGAAGATTTATCTAAAATAATTAAACAAACCAATTATAATCAGGCTTTTAGTATTCAAGAAGGTACTATTGCTGATAAAAAATCTGGAGCAGAACTTGCAGTTAAAGAGGAACAGTTGTTGGAAACTACATGGAAACGTTCTGTTAAAATTATATCTCAAAAAATGGATATTGCTAATGATTTATTAAGTTCATGCAAAAAGATATTTAGTAAACGTATTGAAGAAGTCAATTTAATTAAGCGTAGTCCTGATTATTAATATAATAAATAATATTAAGACTATTTGTTAATTTTAGTTAGCAAGTAGTCTTATTTTTATACATAATAAACAAAAATGAATTAAATGTAAGAAAACTATTTACAAATG